>JACQWB010000148.1 GCA_016209385.1 Candidatus Rokuibacteriota bacterium | reverse complement strand
TTCTACGCACCGGCGGCCGCGGTGGTTGAGATGATGTAGGCCATTCTGAAGGACAAGAAAAAGATCCTCACGTGCGCGGCCTATCTCGACGGCCAGTACGGGGTCAAGGGCCTCTACGTCGGCGTGCCGGTTAAGCTCGGCCGGGGCGGGGTGGAGCAGGTGATCGAGATCAGGCTGACGCCCGAGGAGCAGGCCGCCTTCCAGAAGTCAGCGGCCGGGGTACGCGAGCTGGTGGAGAAGCTGAAGCTCTGAGGCCACGAAGGGACGAGCGCTATGCCTGGTGACGAAGCGTACCAGCACGACGTGCTGGTGATCGGAGGCGGCGGCGCCGGGCTCCGCGCCGCCATCGCCGCGGCCGAAGAGTCAGACCGGCTCTCGATCGCGGTCCTCTCGAAGGTGTATCCGATGCGCAGCCACACGGTGTCGGCCGAGGGCGGGACCGCGGCGGTCATGCGCGATAACGACAGCCTCGACACGCACGCGAAGGACACGATCTTCGGGAGCGATTTCCTGGCAGACCAGGACGTCGTGGAGGCGTTCGTCAAGGAGGCGCCGGGCGAGGTGATCCAGCTCGAGCAC
The DNA here is from genome assembly GCA_016209385.1 of Candidatus Rokuibacteriota bacterium. Lineage (NCBI taxonomy): Bacteria > Candidatus Rokuibacteriota > Candidatus Rokuibacteriota bacterium. The sequence goes on along the minus strand of JACQWB010000148.1, from coordinate 20,892 downwards.
TGGGGCTGCCCCTGGAGCCGGGACCCGGACGGCCGCGTCAGCGTTCGCGCCTTCGGCGGCATGACCGTGAACCGGACGCTCTACGCCGCCGACAAGACCGGGTTTCACATGCTCCACGCGCTCTTCCAGACCTCGCTCAGGTACGAGAAGATCGTGCGCTACGACGAGTGGTTCGCGACCTCGCTGCTGGTCGAGGACGGCAAGGTGTGCGGGGTCGCGGCCCTCAACCTCCACGACGGCGAGGTCCGTGCCATTGCGGCGAAGGCCGTGATCATCTGCACCGGCGGCGCGGGGCGCATCTACCCCTTCACCACCAACGCTGCCATCAAGACCGGCGACGGCATGGCGCTCGCCTACCGCGCCGGCGTTCCCCTCAAGGACATGGAGTTCGTTCAGTACCACCCCACGGGTCTCCCCGGCACCGGCATCCTCATCACCGAGGCCTCCCGGGGCGAGGGTGGGCACCTGAAAAACAAGGACGGCTATCGCTACCTCCAGGACTACGGCCTCGGCTCTCCGACCGATACGCCGGTCCACCGGAAGATGGAGCTGGGCCCCCGCGACATCCTCTCGCGCTGCCACATCCAGGAACATCTGAAGGGGCGGACGTTCGAAGGGCCCTACGGCCACTATGTCCACCTGGACCTCCGGCATCTGGGCGAGAAGGTGATCGACAAGAAGCTTCCCTTCGTGCGGGAGCTGGCGCGGAACTATGTGGGGATCGACCCGGTCTACGAGCCGATCCCGGTGCGCCCGGTGGTGCACTACATGATGGGGGGAATCTCCACCGACGTGCACGGCAGGACGTCGCGCGAGGGCGTATACGCCGCCGGGGAGGCGGCGTGTGTTTCCATCAACGGCGCCAACCGCCTCGGCTCCAACTCGCTCACCGAACTGCTCGTCTTCGGTGCGCGAGCCGGTCGCGCCGCAGCCAGGTACGCGCTGGAGCGGCCGGCGCTCCGGTCGAACCCGATCGCCCAGCTGGTGAGCGATGAGCGCCGTCGCCTCGATCAGCGCTTCCTCAGGGCCGAGGGGCGGGAGCGGATCGCCGACATCCGCGAGGAGATGCAAAACGCCATGGAGAACGGCGTGGGCATCTACCGGGACCAGGCGGGGATGAGAGCGACCTGTGAGACTCTGCGCAAGCTCCGCGAGCGCTTTGCCCACATTGGCCTCGCCGACCGCGACGCGGTCTTCAACACCGAGCTGATCCTGGCGCTCGAGCTCGAGTGCATGCTGGACGTCGCGGAGGCGGTCGCCCACTCGGCCCGGGCGCGCGAGGAGTCCCGGGGGGCGCACACCCGCACGGACTTCCCCAAGCGCGATGATGCGCGCTTCCTCAAGCACTCGCTGGCCTACTGGACGCCACAGGGCCCGCGGATCGACTACCTGCCGGTGACGATCACCCGCTGGCCTCCCGAGGAGCGCAAGTACTAAGTCGGAGGGCGACACCCACGCCTTCGGCGTGGGTACCCGGGCGCCCTCCGAGGCCTTCCCCAGGGGTTGCGCGGGCCGGGTACCCACGAAGTGGGTGCGCGCTGGACGGGGAGGCGGAGAGGACATGATGGCCGAGGAGACGATCACGCTGGAGGTGACGCGGTACCGGCCCGGCCACGACCGGGAGCCCCGCCTGCAGGCCTTCCAGGTCCCCTACCGGAAGGACTGGGTGGTCCTGGATGCGCTGAACTACATCAAGGACTGCGTCGACGGGACGCTGGCGTACCGGTGGTCATGTCGGATGGGGGTATGCGCGAGCTGCGGCAAGATGGTGAACGGCGTCACCAAGCTCACGTGCGCCGCGTTTCTCAGGGACTCGCGCCCCGGGCCGATCCGGGTGGAGCCGCTCGCCAACTTCCCCGTGGTCCGGGACCTGGTGATCTCCCTCGACGACTTCATGGAGAAGCTTCGCCGCGTCAAGCCCTGGATCATCCGGGAGAAGGAAAAACCGGTCGCCGAGGGTGAGTATCTGCAGACGCCGGCGCAGCTCGACCTCTACAAGCAGTTCAGCATGTGCATCAACTGCATGCTCTGCTACGCGGCGTGCCCCGTGTACGGCCTGCACCCGGCATTCATCGGGCCCGCCGCGATTGCGCTGGGCTACCGCTACAACCTGGACTCGCGGGACGAAGGCTATCGACTGCGCCAGCCGATCCTCGCCGAGGCGGTGGGCGTATGGGAGTGTACCTTTGTGGGGGAGTGCTCGGTGGTCTGCCCGAAGGGCGTAGACCCGGCTGCCGCGATCCAGCGCTCGAAGGTGGCGGGGACCAAGGACTGGTTCCTGTCCTTTCTCCTGCCGTGGGGCGGACGCCAGAAGGCGGAAAAGCGATGACGACGGCGACGCGCTCCGATCGCGCCGGGCTCTATTACCCGAAGCTGCCGGCCACCTGGTGGCTGCGTCACCCGAGATACTTTGCGTTCATGATGCGGGAGCTCTCCGTTGTCTTCATCGCCATCTTCCTCGTCGTCTTCCTCGTCGAGATCCGGCAGCTCGCCCGGGGGGCGCAGACCTACGTCGCGTTCGTCGAGATGCTCGCGTCCCCGGGCTGGATCGTCTTCCATGTTGTGGCTCTGGCGTTCGCGCTCTATCACAGCGTGACCTGGCTCAAGCTCACCGGTGTCGTGCAGGTCGTCCGCCTCGGAGAGCGGCAGGTGCCGTCCAAGCTGGTCGCCGCCGGGGCGTTTGTCGTCTGGGGCGTCGTCTCGCTGGTGATCCTGGCCTTCTTTCTGCTGGGAGCTTGAGCCGTGGCGACGGGAAAGACGATCGAGCCATTCTGGTGGGCGCTCTTCGCTGCGGGGGGCATGGTCGCCGCCTTGCTCGTGCCCGTGCATCTCTTTCTCCACGGGCTGGCGGTTCCCCTCGGCTGGATCTCGATCAGCCACGCCCGGATGCTGGCGCTGGTCGGCCAGCCTCTGATCAAACTCTATCTCTTCGTGCTCATCGCCCTTCCCCTCTACCACTGCTTCCATCGCCTCCGCTTCATCCTGGAGGACATCGGCCTCCACGGCCTCAGGACGCCGATCGCGATCCTCTCGTACGGCTGCGCGGTGATCGGCACCGCCGCCACGCTCTGGGTGCTCTGGCGCGTTTGACGCTGCCGCCCTCACGTTGTTCGCCGAGGAGGCCTCAATGAGCGAGCGATGTTCCTGGGCCGTCACGTTACTTGCGCTCTCGGTCCTCAGCGGGCACTGCGAGAGCTCGGCAAGCCGGTCGAGGCCGAGTACGTCGAGGGCGGCATCCACGCCATGACCTTCCGGCCCGATACCGCGGGGCGCCTCCACCAGCGGGCGATCGCGTTCTACCGCGCGCAGCTGCTCGGAACCTCCGCCTCCACCCAGGTCGTGCGGCCGGAGACGAGCGTGGCGGCGCCTGGAGCCAGCGCGACCTCTTCCAAACCGGCGCCGGCTCCTGCCGCGCGCGCGGCCTCCGGGTACTCCGGGCCGATCTTCGACGCCCACGCCCACATGATCCGTCCCGGAGTGGGCGCTATGGCCCGTCCTGGCGGTCCCCGGGCGCGCCCGGCGCGACCGCCTCAAGGAACCGGGGGGGAGGTCTCGCCCTTCGAGATCGTCGACCGGCTACGAGCGGCGGGCGTCTCGGGGATGTTCCTCTTCGCGGCGCCGGTCATGGTACAGCGCAAGTATCCCGACCTCGTGTACGCTTTCGTGGCCGCGCCCCACGATCCCGCCAAGCAAGGGCCGAGCTTCACTTCGGAGACGGCGGCGCTCATCGATGAGAAACTGCGGAGCGAGGGTGCGCGGGGGATCGGCGAGCTGCCGCTTCGCCACCGGCCGACCGGGAACGCGCACACAGCCGACGGACCCGTAGTCATGCGGATCTACGAGCTGGCGGCGCGACACAACGTGCCTGTAACGGTCCACGTTGAGCATGAGTACAGCCGCGAGCTAGAGCGGGCGGTGGTGGGCAACCCGAAGACGGTGTTCATATGGGCCCACGTGGGGAGTGGCCCGGCCGGGATTGCCCGCGACCTGATGCGGAAGTACGCGAACCTCTACGCCGACCTCTCCACACGGAACCCGATCTTCCGGATGGGGATCCCGGTCGACCAGAACTCGCTCACCGACGCCAGCGGCCGGCTCAAGGAGGAGTGGCGGACGGTCTTCGAAGAGTTGCCGGACCGCTTCCTCCTCGGCCTCGACATCAACAACACCGAGCGCCTGCAGCAGCTCGACGAGCTGGTGGCGTACTACCGCGCGGTCCTCGGCGAGCTCACGCCGGCCACCGCCGAGAAGATCGCGCATCGCAACGCGCGGCGGCTCATCGGGTTGGAATGAAGCCCCGGCGCTCCTTGTGGTGGGGTGGGCGGCGACGGGCCAACTGATGGCATGAAGATCCACGAGTACCAGGCCAAGGCGATCCTCAGGGAGTTCGGGATGCCGGTGCCGGCGGGTGACGTCGCCGAGACCCCGTTCGAGGCGCGAGCCATCGCGCAGAAGGTCGGCGGGCGCGTGGCGGTCAAGGCCCAGGTCCACGCCGGCGGCCGCGGGAAGGCGGGCGGGATCAAGCTGGCTTCGACTCCCGACGAGGCGGAGGGTGCCGCTCGCGCCATCCTCGGCATGAGGCTGAAGAGCCCTCAGACTCCGCCCGAGGGGATCGAGGTCCGCAAGGTTCTGGTCGAGGAAGCCTCTCCCATCGGCCGGGAGCTCTACCTCTCTGTCACGCTGGATCGCGCCCGCGCGGCGCTCGTTGTCATGGCCTCAGAGGCCGGGGGGATGGAGATCGAGGAAGTCGCCGCGGTGTCCCCCCAGAAGATCCGCCGCGAGTGGGCTGACTCTGCGCTCGGCCTCCAGCCGTTCCAGGCACGCAACCTGGCGTTCGCCCTCGGGCTCACGGGCGACCTCCACAAGGCCGGCGTCGCGCTGGTCCTGGACCTGTTCCGGTGCTACTTTGCCAGGGACTGCTCCCTTGCCGAGATCAATCCGCTCGTGGTGACCGCTGACGGCCGCCTGATCGCCCTCGATGCCAAGCTCAACTTGGATGACAACGCGCTCTTCCGCCAGCCGGCGGTCGCCGCGCTCCGGGATGTCCACGAGGAGACACCGCTCGAGGTCGAGGCCTCGCGGTACAACCTCAACTACGTCAAGCTGGACGGGAACGTGGGCTGCATGGTGAACGGCGCCGGCCTCGCCATGGCCACGATGGACATCATCAAGCTGGCCGGCGGCGAGCCCGCCAACTTCCTCGACGTCGGAGGCGGCGCGTCAGCAGAGCAGATTGAAAACGCCTTCAGGATCCTCTCGTCCGATCGGAACGTGAAGGCGGTCCTGATCAATGTCTTCGGCGGAATCCTCCGGTGTGACCGCCTCGCTGAAGGCGTCATCGCGGCGGTCAGGAAGCTCGGCCTCACGCTTCCGGTGGTGATCCGGATGGAGGGGACGAACGTCGAGGAAGGCCGGCGGATGCTGGCCGAGTCGGGTCTCAACTTCACGACCGCCGCCAGCATGGGGGACGGCGCCGAGAAAGTAGTCGCCCTCGCGCGAAGCGCCAGATGATGCGGCGAGTGCGGTCATCGCAGTGCCTGTCCGCCTTTCGAGCGCGGGCTGTGCCCGCGCAAGCTATGGGGGAGGCCTCGGAGGGGGCCCGGGTACCCGCGCCGAAGGCGCGGGTGTCCCCCTCCGAATAAAAAGGTGAGCATCCTCGTCGACAAGAGCACGCGGGTCCTGGTGCAGGGGATCACCGGCCGGGAAGGGTCCTTCCACGCCCAGCGCTGCCGGGAGTACGGGACCAACGTCGTGGGGGGCGTCACGCCCGGCAAGGGCGGCAGCACGCACGAGGGCTTCCCGGTCTGGAACACCGTGGACGAGGCGGTTCGGGCCGAGGCGCCCACGTGCGCGCTCATCTTCGTCCCGCCGGTGGCCGCGGCCGATGCCATCATGGAGGCTGGGGCGGCCGGTATCTCGTTGATCGTCTGCATCACGGAGGGAATTCCGACGCTCGACACGGTGAGGGCCAGGGCGTTTCTCGCCACGCGTTCCTGCCGCCTCATCGGTCCCAACTGTCCGGGCCTCATCTCACCCGCTCGAGCCAAGGTCGGGATCATGCCCGGCCACATCCACACCGAGGGTCACGTCGGGGTAGTCTCGCGGAGCGGCACGCTCACCTACGAGGTGGTCCACCAGCTCTCCCAGCGGGGGATCGGCCAGTCCACGTGCGTGGGAATCGGCGGCGACCCGGTCATCGGGACGGGCTTCGTCGACGTCCTCCGCCTCTTCCAGGCGGATTCTGACACGCGGCTGATCGTCCTGATCGGCGAGATCGGGGGGACCGCCGAGGAGGCGGCGGCGGCCTACATCAAGGCCCACGTCACCAAGCCCGTCGTGGGCTTCATCTGCGGCCAGACGGCTCCCCCCGGGCGGCGGATGGGTCACGCGGGCGCCATCATCGCGGGCGGCAAGGGGACCGCCGCGGAGAAAATGGCGGCGCTCGAGGGGGCCGGCGTCACGCTCGTCAGGAGCCCGGCGGAGATCGGGGCCAGCGTCGCGCGGGTGTTGCGAGACGGGGTCGGGTGAGCGGCTCCGCGATGGCCCTCGAGCGAACTCTCGTCATCGTGAAACCGGACGCCGTGGCGAAGGGCGTCACGGGCGAGATCGTCTCCCGCTTCGAGAGGGCCGGGCTCAGAATCCTCGCTGCCAGGATGGTCCGCCTGACCCCCGACCAAGCCGCCGGCTTCTACATCGTCCACAGGGACCGCTCTTTCTATAAAAGCCTTTGTATGTTCATGACTTCGGGCCCGTGCCTTGCGATGGTTCTTGAAGGCGAGAATGCGATCGGCCGGGTCAGGGATCTGATGGGGGCGACGGACCCCGCAAAGGCGGCGCCGGGGACCATCAGGCGGGACTTCGCATCCTCGATCGAGGCCAACGCCGTGCACGGCTCCGACTCTTCCGAGGCGGCGGCCTTCGAGATCCCCTACTTTTTCGGCACACCGGAGATCTGTTGCCGGGAGCCCGGCTAGGCGCAGGTCGGAGTAATGCCGTTCGAGCGCGGGCTTCGCCCGCGCAACCGATTCATGGGGGAGGCTTCGGAGGGGGCCGTCGAGGCCCCATCCGATTAGTAGGCGTGGACGCTTCGAGCGCCAACCCACCACTCGCCGAGATCCCGAACCGCTTCAACGCGGCTGCGTTCTTCGTGGATCGCCACCTGGCCGAGGGGAGCGGCGGCCGCACGATCTTTCGTTACCGCGGTCGGGCCGTGACCTACGCCGAACTGGCCGCGCGGGCGAACCGTGCCGGCTGGAGCTTGTGAGCCTGGGCGTCGAGATGGAGAACCGGGTTCTCCTGGCGCTCCCGGACTGTCCCGAGTTCGCCGAGGTCTTCTGGGGCGCCATCAAGATTGGCGCTGTCGCCGTCCCCGTGAATCCCTGGTTGAGAGGTCCGGACTACGCCTTCCTCTTGGAGGACAGCCGGGCCAAGGTGGCGGTTGTTCACGAGGAGGCGGCGCGGGAGTTCGCCCGTGTGCGGGGCGAGTGCCGCTTCCTCCGCCACATCCTCGCCGTGGGCCGGCCAGTTCGCGGGATGAAGCCCTACGAGCGGCTCCTGGCGCGGGCCGCGCCCACCCTCGAGCCCGCTGACACCACCCGTGACGACGTCGCGATGTGGGCGTATACCTCGGGCTCCACGGGCAGGCCCAAGGCGGCGGTCCATCTGCAGCACGATCTCGTGTACTCCGCGGACCTGGTGGGAGTCCAGATTTTCCGGATCGCCGCCGAGGACCTCGTCTTTTCCGCCTCCAAGCTGTTTTTCACCTTCGGCTTGGGGAACTCGCTCCTCTTCCCCGCTCGCGTCGCCGCGACTTCGGTGCTGGTCCCCGAGCGGATCGACCCCGAAGCCGCCTTTGAGATGATCACGCGGGAGCGCCCCACCGTCTTCTTCGCCGTCGCGACGCTGTACGCGCGGATGCTCCAGGTGGAGAATGCGGAGCTCCGCTTTGATCTCTCGTCGCTCCGACTCTGCGTGTCGTCGGGGGAGGCATTGCCGCCCGCCGTCTTCGACGGCTGGAAGCAGAGGTTCGGCCACGAGCTGGTCGACGTCGTGGGCTCGACCGAAGCGCTCCACGACTTCATCGCGAACCGGCCCGGCGAGGTCCGGCCAGGCTCGTGCGGGAGAGTCATACCCGGCTTCGAGGCGCGACTCGTGGACGACACGGGCGCGCTCGTCCCCACGGGCAGCGTTGGCTATCTCCTGATTAAGGGGGAGACCACGGCCCCCTGTTATTGGAACCGCCACGAGCAGACCAAGCGAACGATGCTGGGGGAGTGGCTCAGGACCGGCGACATGCTCTACCAGGACCCCGATGGCTATTTCTACTTTTGCGGGCGCTCCGACGACATGCTCAAGGTGAGCGGAATGTGGGTGTCTCCGAGTGAGGTCGAGGGGTGCCTGATGGAACACCCGGCGGTGCTCGAAGCCGGGGTGATTGGCCACCCGGATGCCGATGGCCTGATCAAGCCGTTCGCGTACGTGGTCCTCAAGCACGGCCACGCGTCCTCGGAGTCGTTGAAGGCCGAGCTCCGGGAACACGTCGGCACGCGCCTTGCGCGGTACAAGGCGCCCCGCTGGATCGAGTTCGTGCCCGACCTTCCGAAGACGGCGACCGGCAAGCTCCAGCGCTTCAGGCTGCGCCATTGGGAGCCAGAAGGATAAATCGCGATCCTGACAGTACGCGTCCGTCGGCTCCGCCGGCTGGAGGGTAGCCGTTGCGCGTGGTGATTGCCGGGCTCTCGAAGACCTACCGGGAGCGCTCGGGCCAGCCCGTGGAGGCCCTGCGCCAGGTCAGCTTGACGGTCGGGAGCGAGGAGTTCCTCGCCCTGGTCGGGCCCTCCGGCTGCGGCAAGTCCACGCTCCTCAACATTCTGGCCGGGCTCCTGGCTCCGACCGACGGCGCGGTCTACTTCGAAGGCGTGCCCGATCCGACCCGTCCACTCACCGCCATGGTCTTTCAGGAGTTCGCGCTCTTCCCGTGGCGTACGGTGCTGGCCAACGTCACGTTCGGCCTCGAGGAGCGCGGGCTGCCGAAAGCCGAGCGGGAGGCCAGAGCCCGGCGCTACCTGGACCTGGTGGGGCTCGTCGGCTTCGAGTCCAAATACCCCCATCAGCTCTCGGGCGGCATGCGCCAGCGCGTGGGGATCGCGCGGGCGCTCGCCGTCGAGCCGGGGGTCCTGCTGATGGACGAGCCGTTTTCGGCCCTCGACGCCCAGACGCGTCAGCTCCTCCAGGAGGAGCTGCTGCGAATCTGGGGCCAGACGCGGAAGACGGTGCTCTACGTGACCCACAACATCCATGAGGCGGTCTTCATGGCTGACCGGGTGGCCGTGCTTTCGCGACGACCAGGTCGCCTCATCGAGATCGTGCCGGTGGCCCTGGAGCGGCCGCGCCACGAGGGCATGCTCGGCGAGCTGGCCTTCCTCTCGGCCGTCGAGCGGATCTGGGGCCTCATCCGGTCGCAGGCGCAGGCCGCGCTGGCTGAGACCACCGCATGACCGATCACCGTGTACCGGTGCCGGACCGGACTCGTTTTCTCGAGCGGAGGCAGTTCCCGCTGGTGCGGGTCGTCGCGCTGGTGGGGCTGGTCGTGCTCTGGGAGATCTTCACCCGGATCCGCTGGGTGCCTCCGCTCTTCCTCCCGTCGCCCCTCGGGGTGTTGCGCTCTGGAGGCCAGATGCTGGTCACGGGCGAGCTGCTGGGTCACCTGGCCACGAGCCTCCAGCGGATCGTCCTCGGGTTCGGCCTCGGCGCGCTCGGCGGGATCAGCGTCGGGCTGGCGGTCGGGTTCTGGAGCCTGGCCGAGGCGGTGGGGAATCCCGTCATCGCCGCCACGTTCCCGATCCCGAAGATCGCGCTCCTCCCGCTCCTCATCCTCTGGCTCGGCATCGGGGAGGCCTCGAAGGTGGCGGTCATCGCGCTCGGCGTCTTTTTCCCGATGGCGATCAACACGTTCACCGGCGTCCGCACCGCGGATCCGCTCCTGATCCGCGCGGCGGTCGCCTTCGGGGCCGGGCACCTGAGCCTGATCCGCAAGGTGATCCTGCCCTCGGCGCTCCCGATGATCTTCGCCGGGCTCAAGCTGGGCGCCGGGACCTCGCTGCTCCTCCTGGTGGCGGCGGAGATGATCGCCGCCCAGTCCGGCATCGGGTTTTTGATCCTCCACGCCCAGAACCTGATGGAGACCACCAAGCTCATGGTCGGGATCGTGGTGCTCTCCTGCCTCGGTGTCTCGGCTCACTGGTTCCTGGCGCGCCTGGAGCGCCTGGTCATCCCCTGGAAACCGTAGCGTCGGCCCGAGCCCGCCGGGTTTCACGGTCACGGAGTCCCGGGCGCCGGGCGCTTGTTTCCGGGCGCAGAACATGGTACCCGTGTGACAAGGTTTTCCTAGAGCCTTCGCATGCGCTGTTCCCACTGCTCGTTCGAGGTTGCGGCAGATTTCAACTTCTGCCCCAAGTGCGGCCGCCAGCTGAGTCGGCAGTGCCCGAACTGCGCCTACGTCTGCCCCCCGGAGTTCCGCTACTGCCCCAGGTGCGGCACGGAGGTCTCGACCGGGGTGGCGGCTCGCGCCCAGCCGCCGGTCAGTGCCGCGCGACCTCCGGCGCAGGCGGAACTAACGCGCTCGGAATCCGTCGAGGCGGAGCGGAGACCGGTCACACTGCTCTTCGCCGACGTGGTGGGCTTCACCAGCCTGGCGGATAAGCTCGATCCGGAAGAGCTGAGAAGCCTGATGATGGGCTGCTTCCAGACGCTCGCTGAGGAGATCCGCCGCTACGACGGCTTCATCGAGAAGTTCATCGGCGATGCCATCGTGGCTATCTTCGGCGCCCCTACGGCGCACGAGGACGACCCGGAGCGGGCGGTGCGCGCGGCGCTGAGCATGCAGCGGCAACTGGGGCAGTTGCGGGCTGGCGCGGACGACGTCACAGGCGGGGCGCTCACCATGCGGATCGGCATCAACACGGGCCTCGTGGTGGCCGGCGCGGTGGGCGAGGGGAAGGATTACGGAGTGGTCGGCGACGCGGTCAACGTGGCCGCGCGGCTCCAGCAGGTCGGCGCGCCAGGCAAGATCACAGTCAGCGAGGAGACCTACCGGCTGATCCGAAGGGCGTTCGACTGCCGTCCTCTCGGGCCCGTCGCCTTGAAGGGGAAGGCAGAGCCGGTCCAAGCGTTTGAGGTGGTCGGAGCCGCAAGCGGGCGCGCCCCGACCCTCGATAGCGAAGCGCGGGTGCCCCTGGTCGGGCGCGAGGAGGAGCTGGGACAGCTCCTGGAGCTCTTGTCGCGTGCCCGGAAGGGAAGGACGCAGGTCGTGAATGTCGTCGGCGAGGCGGGGATCGGCAAATCCCGCCTCCTCGCCGAGTTCCTCCGCCGACTCGACGCCGACGGAGTGCTCTCCTCCATCGTCCTCTACCAGACGGCCTGCCCGGCGGTCGGGAGCGAGGCCTATCGTGTCTTCATCGACTTTTTCCGGGCGTGCTTCGGGCTGAGGCCCGAGGAGAGCGCCGCGGAGGCCAGGGCTAAGATCACGGGCACCCTCCAGGCCATGGGCGCGGCGGTGGAGCGCGTGATCCCGGTCGTGGAGCACTTCCTGGGCGTTCGGGATGAGGCGCTTCACACCGAGCAGCTGGACCCGGAGCAGCTCAAGCGTCAGCTCGGTCTCGCCGTCAGGGAGATCTGCGACTGCCAGGCCCGGCTCCGCCCCGTTCTCCTGGTCGTGGAGGACTTCCAGTGGGCCGATGCCGCCTCCGTCGAGCTGCTCGCCTCGCTGGCGGATCGGGCCCCGGACCGGCCGCTGATGGTGCTTCTGGTGGCCCGCTCGACTCCGCAGGCGGGAACGATCTACAGCGCACGGGTGGATTCCACCGTCATCCGTCTCCACCCGCTGACCCTGGAGGAGAGCCAGGCCCTGGTGGGGAGGCTCGTCGGGCCGCTGGCGCCTCAGTCCCAGCCCCTGTTTGATGAGCTTGTGACGCAACGGGCGGCGGGGAACCCCTTTTTCCTCGGAGAAGCCGCGCGCTCGCTGATGGACCGGGGCGTCCTTGTCAGCACGCCGGGGGGGCTGCGCCTGGCCGCTGACGTGACGAGCCTGGAAGTCCCGTCCACCGTCCAGGGGATCCTCCTCTCGCGCTTGGATCGCCTCGAGCCGGCGGCCAAGCAGCTGCTCCTCGAAGCGGCCGTGCTCGGTCCCCGCTTCGATGCGGAAGTGCTCAGCCGGATCGCGAGCCAGCCCCAGGAGCTTCACGACCGTCTGGACGCCCTGGTCAGCGCCGACTTGCTGGCGGAGGCTCCCGATGCCGGCGGGCGGTCGGAATACCGCTTTCGCAACTCGCTCATCCAGGAGGTGGCGTACGCGAGCCTGCTGCGTCGCCGGCGGTCTGCCCTCCACGAGCTGACGGCACGAACCCTGGAGCAGCTCCATGCCCAGCACCTGGACGAGTACCTCTCCGAGCTGGCCCATCACTACAGCCTGAGCGACAACCGGGAGCGCGCGCTCGAGTATCTCCTTCGGTTCGGCGATCACGCCGTCCGGATCTATGCGAACCGGGACGCGGTCCGCGCCTACCGCCGCGCCCTCGAGCTTGTCGAAGCGCAGCGGGACCACTCCGTACTCCGGGCGAAGGTGCTCGAGAAGCTAGCCGATGCGACTCAGGCCCTGGGCGAGCCGGAGGTAGCGCTCCAGCACTGGGAGGCTGCCCTGGCGCACTATGCGGCGCTCGACAACAAGAATTCCATGGCCTCGGTCCAGAGGAAAATCGGGCTGGCGTGGTGGAACCGCGGCGACCGTGAAAAAGCGCTGGAGTGCTTCGAGCGCGGCCTGGATCTTCTGGCCCAGGCGCCCGAAGGCATCGAGGCAGCTCTCCTCTACCACGAGCTGGGCCGCCTCCACTTCCGGATCGGCGACGATGAGCGGGCCAGTCACTGGGCGCGACGCGCGCTGGACCTCGGGGAACGGCTCCGCGCTCACGAGGTCGTCTCCCAGGCCTTCAATACCGTTGGGGTGTCGATCGCGCGTCGGGGCGCGCTCGAAGAAGGCATCGCAAACGTCGAGCAGAGCCTCCAGACGGCTCTCCAGCACGAACTGCTCGCCGCCGCCTGCCGGGCCTACGCGAACCTGGGGATGCTGCTGGCCGCGGTCGACCGGGAGCGCGCGGTGCGGTACTGCGAGGAAGGGCTGGCGCTGGCCAAGAAGATCGGCGATCTTTTTCAGCAGTCCTGGCTCTACACCAGCATGGCTAGCAGCTACTGCTCGTTCACGGGGGACTGCGCCCAGGGCATCGAGGCGGCGAGGGCGTCCATCGCGCTCGACCAGCAGCTCGGCCAGCGCAACCACCTGCCGATCCCCCTGGTCCTGCTCGGCCAGATCCATCAGTGCCAGAATCAGTTCGAAGAGAGCGAGCGCTACTATCTGGAGGCGGTGGCCATTGCCGAGGAGATCGGCGAGCCCCAGCTCCTCTTCCCCTGTTACGACGGGCTGGCGACCCTGTATCTGGCCATGGGCGAGACCGCGAAGGCGGAGGCGTACCTCGCCCAGGGCCACGAGCTGTGCGAGAAGACCGGGTATGCCCCCGACGCGCTGATCATGCTGCCGTTCCTGAGCTGAGCATCCGACCCGCGGAGGAGAGAGCGAGATGACCACCATCGAACCGCGACCCCCAGTGCAACCCGGAGAGCCCGCGCCGGACTTCACACTGCCGGCGGTCCAGCGTGCCGGCACCGTGTCGCTGGCTGACTACCGCGGCAGGAGCCCGCTGCTGCTGGCGCTGTTCCGCGGGGTCTACTGCCCGATGTGCCGCCGCCACATCGCGCAGCTCGGCTTCACCCAGGAGAAGCTCCGGGCGCTCGGTGTCGAGACGCTCGGCATCGTCGCCACCAAGCCGGAACATGCCCGCCTCTACTTCCGCCTTCATCCCACCCGCGTTGCGTTGGCCGCCGACCCGGAGCTGAGCACGCACCGGGCCTACGGGGTGCCGAAGCCGCCGGTCACGCCGGAGCTGACGCAGGCCGTGGAGTCCCTCCGCCTGAACCCGAGCGGCGAGCTGCCCGAGCCGCTGCCGGTGAGCGAGATGATCCAGGCGCTGAATCGCCTGGATCGCTTCGAGCCGGCCCCGACCGACCAGGAGGATGCGCAGCGGCAGTTCCCTCAGCTCATCGGGCAGTTCCTGCTGGATCGGGGCGGCATCGTTCGCTGGGTCAACATCGAGGCCAAGGAAGGGTTGAACGGTATCGGCAAGTTTCCGACGGGCGACGAGCTTCTGGCCGTGGCCCGGTCGCTCGCGACGTGATGCTGCGCGTGGGTGCTCAGGCGTCGAACTTCCATCTGCCGTCAGCCCAGGGCCCCGACATCGCCCTGGAGGATTACCGCGGAAGCCGGAACGTGGTGCTGTGGTTCTCCAAGGGGCTCTACTGAGCGTTCTGCCGCCGGCACATGGCGCAGGTGCGCCTGGGGTATCCCGAAATCCAGCAGCGAGGGGCCGAGGTCCTCCAGATCACGCTCAGCACCCCCGACGAGGCCCGGCTGTATTTCCGGCGATACCAGCTGAGCTTCCCGTACCTGTGCGACCCCGAGCTCGCTGTCCACCGCCTGTACGGGCTGTCGATCGTGCACCGGCCGCTCGTGGAGGAACTGGGAGCTGCCGTGCTCAGCACCGCCGCGGTCGCGGGCGATTTCTTGTTGCGCGGAGAGCGCACCCCATCGCCGCTGCCCCACGTGAAGCGGTACGGGTCCAGCGCCCCGGATCAGGCCGTCATCATCGTCGATCGAGGCGGCATCGTTCGCTACGTCTATACCGTCGGCCCCATCGGTGCCATCCCGTCCAACGCCGAGCTGCTGAGTCAGTTGGCCCGGGTTCAGTAACGGCAAGCGTCCCGTGCGAGAACAACCGATCCACGGGGGGAGGCGAAGCATGAAGCGATTCGTGGTCCTGCTGCTCGTCGGCATCCTCGCTCTGGGGTCGACCGCTGATGCGACGGCCCAGGCCAAGAAGACCAAGATCGGGGTGCTCAAGCTCACCTCATCCGCGGTCCTCTTCCTGGGCGTGGAGAAGGGCTACTTCAAGGAGTTCGGGATCGACCCCGACCTCGTCTTCTTCCAGGCGGCCCAGCCGGTTGCCGTCGCGCTGGCATCCGGGGATATCGACGTCGGCGCTACGGGTCTCACAGCGGGCCTGTACAACACGGTCGCGGGCGGGGTGAAGGTCTGGATCGTGGCCGACAAGGGGCGCGAGTGGCCCGGGTACCGCCTCACCGCGATCCTGGTCCAGCCGGAGCTCTATGAGACGGGCCTCAGATCAGTGCGCGACCTTCGGGGGAAGACGCTCGGCATCACGCAGATCGGCTCCACCTTCCACTACTCCATCGGCAATATCCTCGAGAAGGAGGGGCTGGCGCTCGGCGACGTGGAGCTTGTCCCGCTCCAGAGCCTCGGCGCCATGTCCGACGCTCTCGCCGCCAAGCGCGTCGACGCGATCTACACTGCCCAGCCCTTCGTCTCAGGCGCCGAGGCGAAAGGGGTCGGCAAAGTGATCCTCTGGACGGGCGACGTGCTCCCGTGGCAGGTGGCGACGATCTTCTACTCGGGCAAGTTCGCCCAGGACCGGGAGCGGGCCGTGAACTTCATGAAGGGCTACATCAAGGCGGCCCGTCACTACTACGATGCCGTGCTCCAGCGGAAGGAGGGCCGGCCAGTCAGCGCGGTCGCTTTCGAGGAGGCGGTGGCCGTCACGGCGAAGTACAAGGGGGCCAAGCCCGAGATCATCAAGCTCGGGTTCCCCTACCAGGATCGGGACGGGCGTCTCCTGGTGGACGACATCGCCAAGCAGCTCGCCTGGTGGCGCAGGCACAACCTGGTGAAGGCGCCGATCCCGGCCAGTGAGGTTGTCGACACGAGCTTCTTCGAGGAGGGGCTCCGGGCGCTGAAGTGAGCGCCGCGACGGCCATGGACGCGTCACTGGTCGCCTTCCCGTTGACCGAGGCGCAGGCCGCGCTGCAACGCCTGGCGCGCGAGCTGGCCGACACGGTCTTCCGCGAGCGCGCCGCCCGCTGGGACGAGCACGAGGAGTACCCGTGGGACAACGTCAAGGAGCTGACCGCCCACAGGCTGATGGGGATGACGATCCCGCCCGCATACGGTGGGCGCGGGCTCGGCGCGCTCGAGGCCGTTCTCGCGATTGAGGCCGTCGCCCGCGTGTGCGGCGTCACGGGGCGGATTCTCGTGGACTCGAACTTCGGGCCGGTGGGTGTGCTCGTGCATTACGGCACCGAGGCGCAGAAGCAGAAATACCTGCCCCGCGTGGTGCGGGGCGACAAGCCGGCGATCGCGATCACGGAGCCGAACGCGGGCTCCGCCGCCTCCGACCTGGAGACCACGGCGGTCGCCGACGGCGACGCGTGGGTCCTCAACGGGGTCAAGCACTGGATCACGGGGGCAGGTGTCTCCCAGACCTACGTGGTCTTCTGCCGGTTTGACGGCATCCCGGGGGCAGCGGGCGTCGGCGCCGTCGTCGTCGAGGCCGACGCGCCGGGCCTGACGGTGCGGCGGCGCGAGCGAGCCATGGGCATGCGCGGCATCCCGGAGGGTGAGGTGGTGCTGGCCGACTGCCGGGTGCCGCGCGAGAACCTGATCGTCGGCGTCGGCGGGTTCGCGCGCCTGATGGCCGCCTACAATGGCCAGCGCCTCGGCGCGTCCACGGTGGCGCTCGGGCTGGCTCAGGGTGCCCTTGAAGCCGCCGTTGGGTACGCGCAGACACGTAAGCAGTTCGGTCGCCCGATCGGCGCGTTCCAGGGGCTGCGCTGGATGCTTGCCGACATGGCGATCGAGGTCGAGGCGGCCCGGCAGCTCATCTATCGCACCGCCGCGAACGCCGGCGGCGCCCTCCCCGATATGCAGGCCGCCGCGGTGTGCAAGGTGGTGGCGAGCGAGATGGCCGTGCGGGTGACGAACCAGGCCCTCCAGGTGTTCGGGGCGAAGGGGTACTCGCGCGACTGCCCGGTGGAGCGCCTGGTGCGTGACGCGCGCATGTTCACGATCGCCGGCGGGACAGTGCAGATGCTGCGCAACCAGGTCGCGAACCGGCTCCTCGGACGCGTCGACCAGCGCGGAAGCTGAGGCCCGACCCGTCACGACCGCGTGGCTTCTCCCTCGGGCGTCTGCTATGATCAACGCACCGTGAGCGCATCCTTCGGGAAAATCCTGGTCGCAAACCGCGGGGAGATCGCGGTCCGCGTCATCCGCGCCTGCCGGGAGCTGGGGATCCCCACGGTCGCGGTCTTCTCGGAGGCCGACCGCGAGGCGCTGCACGTCCTGATGGCCGACGAGGCGTGCCCGCTCGGCCCGGCGCCTGCCCGCGAGAGCTACCTCGCGATGGCGAAGCTGATCCGCGCCGCGACGGAGTCGGGCGCGGACGCGGTGCACCCCGGGTACGGGTTTCTGTCCGAGAACGCCGCCTTCGCCGAGGCGTGCCAGCAGGCGGGGCTGGTCTTCGTCGGTCCGCCGCCTCAGGCGATCAGGGCCATGGGGGACAAGACCGCGGCCCGGCGGACCGCGATCCGCCTGGGCGTGCCCGTCGTCCCGGGCGCCACCGAGCCGGTCGCGCGCGACGCCGAGGCCGCGCGCGTGGCGCGCGAGGTCGGCTACCCGGTCATGATCAAGGCGGCCATGGGCGGTGGAGGGATCGGGATGCGGCTCGTCCGGAGCGAGGCCGAGTTGGCTCCCGCGCTCCAGCTGGCGCGCTCGCAGGCGGGGTCGGCCTTCGGGGACGCCACGGTGTACCTCGAGCGCTACCTCGAGGATCCGCGCCATATCGAGGTCCAGGTGCTGGCCGACAGCCACGGCACCACCGTCCACCTCGGCGAGCGTGAGTGCTCGATCCAGCGGCGCCACCAGAAGCTGGTCGAGGAATCCCCGTCGCCATTGGTGGACGCCGCGCTGCGGGCCCGGATGGGCGAGGCGGCGGTGAAGGTGGCGGCCGCGGTGGGCTACGTCAACGCCGGCACCGTCGAGTTCCTGGCGGACGCGCAGAAGAACTTCTACTTCCTTGAGATGAACACCCGCCTCCAGGTCGAGCACCCGGTCACCGAGCTGGTCACGGGGATCGACCTCGTGAAGGAGCAGATCCGGATCGCGGCAGGGGAGAAGCTCGGCTACGGGCAGGCCGACGTGCGGTGGAGCGGGTGGGCCATCGAGTGCCGCATCTACGCGGAGGATCCGTACCGGAACTTCATGCCGTCGCCGGGACGGCTGACGGCGCTCCGTCCGCCGGGCGGGCCCTGGGTGCGCGACGACTCGGGGGTGTACGAGGGCTTCACGGTGCCGATCTACTACGACCCGCTGATCTCCAAGCTGATCGTCTGGGGTCCGGACCGGCCAGAGGCGATCCGCCGCATGGCGCGCGCGCTGGGCGAGTACGAGGTGGCCGGCGTGCGGACGACCATTCCCGTGCTGCAGGAGATCATGGCGCACCCGGACTTGGTCGCCGGCCGGCTCTCCACCCGCTTCCTCGACCGCCTGCTCGCCGGTGACCGCCCGTCGCGCGCGGGCCGGCGGCGGACCGTCGCCCTGATCGCGGCGGCGCTGGCCGCCTACGAGCGAGCGGGGCGCTCGGCTCCGCTCGTGCCCGCCCCGCCGAGCCCGTGGGCCATGTCCGCGCGCCGGGCCCGCTGGGGGAAGCTCCGCTGATGCGCTTCGTCGCCGAGCTCGACGCGCAGGCGCTCCCGGTAGAGGTGACGGAGGTCGCGGGGCGCTTCAGGGTGCGGGTCGGCGACGAGGTCGTTGAGGTCGACGCCCGCTGGCCGGTGCCGGGGCGCTGCTCGCTCCTGATCGCCGGCGCGGCCTACGCGGCGGACGTCACCGAGAAGGACGGCTGGTTCACCGTGGACGTGGCCGGCGAGACGTACCGGATTCGCGTCGAGGAGGAGACCCGTCGCCTCCTCCGGCGTCGCGGGAGCGGCGTGCGGCAGGCGGGAGGCCAGGTGCTCGTGGCCCCGATGCCCGGCCGGGTGGTCCACGTCGCCGTCAGGGAGGGGCAGGCAGTGAAGGCCGGGGACGGGCTCGTCGTCGTCGAGGCGATGAAGATGGAAAACGAGTTCAAGGCCACGCTCGACGGCACCGTGAAGGAGGTGCGGGTCCGCGTGGGGCAGACCGTGGATGCCGGCGACGTTCTGGTCGTGGTGGGGTGAGCCGGTGCCCCCAGCCATCGAGTTCAGGCGGGTCAACAAGTGGTTCGGCAAGCTCCACGTGCTCCGGGACATCTCGCTCCAGGTGGCCTCCGGGGAGGTAGTCGTCGTCTGCGGCCCGTCCGGATCCGGGAAGAGCACGCTGATCCGCTGCGTGAACCGCCTCGAGGCGATCCAGTCGGGAGAGGTGGTCGTGCTCGGTCAGTCCCTTACCCAGCCCGGCGTCAACTTCTCCAGGCTCAGGTCCGAGGTGGGGATGGTCTTCCAGGCCTTCAACCTCTACCCCCACATGACGGCCCTCGAGAACATCGTCCTGGCGCCCGTGAAAGCGAAAGGGCTCTCGCGGGGCGAGGCGGAGAAGATCGCCATGGCGCTCCTCGAGCGCGTCGGGATCCCGGAGAAGGCCGATGCCTATCCGGCCCACCTCTCGGGCGGCCAGCAGCAGCGGGTGGCCATCGCGCGCGCCCTGGCGATGCAGCCGAAGATCATGCTCTTCGACGAGCCAACCTCGGCCCTGGACCCGGAGATGATCAACGAGGTGTTGGAGGTGATGACTGACCTGGCTCGCGAGGGGATGACGATGGTGGTCGTGACCCACGAGATGGGCTTCGCTAAGCGAGTATCCCATCGGATCATGTTCATGGACGAGGGGCAGGTGATCGAGGAGGGCAGCCCCGACACCTTCTTCGCCGCTCCGAAGTCCGACCGCACCAAGCTGTTTCTCTCCAAGATCCTCTCTCACTAACTAAAGGAGGGTGGGCGATGAAGAGATCTGTGAGCGTGTTGCTGGCCCTGGTCGTCGTCGTTGGCCTCGCGGCCCCGGCCCTGGCGCAGACCGTCCTCGAGAAGATCAGCCGGACCGGCGTCCTCACCGCGGGGACCCGCACCGCCTCGATTCCGTTCGCGTTCATCAACGAGAAGAACGAGTGGATCGGCTTCTCGGTCGACTTCCTCGAGGTGGTCCGCGCCCGACTCGAGAAGAAGCTCGGCAAGCCCGTCAAGCTGGAGAAGAAGGAAGTGACCCCTGCGAACCGGATCGCGCTCGTGGCCAACCGCACCATCGACGTCGAGTGCGGCTCGACCACCTACACGCGGGGCCGTGACGAGACGGTGGACTTCACCATCAACTTCTTCTTCACCGGCTCCCAGCTCCTCGTGAAGAGGGGGAGCGGGGTCAAGATGCTCGCCGACGTCGCGGGCAAGCGCGTGGGAGCGGCTCAGGGGACCACGAATGAGAAGGCGCTGCGCGTCTCCGCGCCCAGAGCCGACATCGTGACCTTCCAGGATCACGCCGCCGGTTTCCTGGCCCTCGAGCAGGGCAAGATCGTCGCGTACGTGACCGACGGGATCCTCCTAGCGGGACTGGCGGCGAAGTCCAAGAGCCCGAAGGACTGGGAGGTGGTGGGGGACTTCTTCTCCAAGGACCCCTACTCCTGCATCGTGCCCGAGAACGACTCCAAGTGGCGCGACTTCGTGAACCACACCTTGATGGAGCTCATCGACAGCGGCAAGTACTTCGAGCTCTACGAGAAGTGGTTCGGTGAGAAGGGCGTCGTGCCCTACCCGATGAGCGCCCAGGTACGGAACTACATGCTCATGCAGTCCATGCCTGAGTAGCAGTCTGTGAGAGCTGAGGGGGACGTCTTGCTCGCTCCGGTCTCCTCGCCTCGACGGGCTCGGCTCGCTCGGACGCCTCCGCTGGCCCCCCCATCCCCCCGGAGG
>JACQWB010000147.1 GCA_016209385.1 Candidatus Rokuibacteriota bacterium | reverse complement strand
CAGCGCGACGCTGCCAAAGTCTTGGGAACTCGGGGTCACCGAGAGGACCGGATTCGTTGGCGACACCGCGGTGCCAGTCACCACTGCCGAGACGTTGCCCCCGTTGGAGGTGAAGGTGACACTCCCGTCAAAGGTTCCTTCCGCCGGGGGCCTGAAGCGCACCACCACCGCATGGCTTTGCCCCGCCCCGAGGCTGAAGGAGCCACCGGAGACGATGCTGAAGGGGGAGACGATGCTGAAGGGGGGGACGATGCTGAAGGGAGTGGAGGCGCTCCCGGACAGGGTCCCGCCACCCGTGTTCCGCACCGTGAAGGTCCGGTCCGCTGAGCCTCCCAGCGCGACGCTGCCAAAGTCTTGGGAACTCGGGGTCACCGAGAGGATGGGAGTCCGGGGCAAAAAGCGCGAGAAAGATAGAGGCGTGTCGCCGGCCACGCCAAACACGACCCGCTGGAACGAGGAGTCGCTGGAACGCAAGATGAACCACTCGCCAGTGGCGGGACGGTAGACCGCAATGTCGGCCTTCCCGTCCCCATCGAAGTCGCCGGGCACAGGGCTATCGCCGGGCCCGCCCCACTGCTGCTGCTCGACCGAGGTGCTGCCCGAGCGCAGGATGAACCACTCCCCCGTCGCGGGCCGGTAGATGGCAATGTCGGCCTTGCCATCCCCGTCATAGTCCGCCGGCACGGGAGTATCACCCAGGGCCCCCCACTGCTGCTGCTGGACCGAGGTGCTGCCCGAGCGCAGGATGAACCACTCCCCCGTCAAGGGCCGGTAGATGGCAATGTCGGCCTTCCCGTCGCCATCGAAGTCGCCGGGCACCGGGGTGTCGCCGGGTCCGCCCCACTGCTGGTGCTGGACCGAGGTGCTGCCCGAGCGCAGGATGAACCACTCCCCCGTCAAGGGCCGGTAGATGGCGATGTCGGCCTTCCCGTCCCCATCGAAGTCGCCGGGCACGGGGCTATCGCCGGGCCCGCCCCACTGCTGCTGCTGGACCGAGGTGCTGCCCGAGCGCAGGATGAACCACTCCCCGGTCGCGGGCCGGTAGACCGCAATGTCGGCCTTGCCGTCGCCATCGAAATCCAGCGGCCCGCAGGACGCGACGAAATCCACGCCGATCACGGTGCCTCCTCGAGTAACGGTCACTTGTCGGCTCAACGGGTTGAACGTGCACCCGGATTTACTGGGGGTGACCGGGAAAGTGAAAGTATCTCCAAAAGATTCGGTTAGAAAAGCGGAAATCGTATAGTTACCATTTACGTCCGTTTGCGCTTGCCCCCCGAGGGTCCCGGAGAAGGCGCGCACTGTCACACCGCTCAGGCCTGCACTCCCTAACGTAACGCGACCGGAAATCGTAGCGGTCTGAGCAGCGCACGACGCGACGAAGTCCACGCCGACGCTGCTTCCGGAAACAGATACGTCTCGGCTAGCAGGACTGAACGTACAGCCAGATTTGCTCGGAGTGACCGTGACGCGGGAAAAAGAGGAAGTCAAGACAGGAGTTGGTACGTTGATCGTGTAATTGCCACTGGCATCTGTCTGGGCTTCAATCGTCTGGGAGCCGAAGCTAACGAACACGGCCCGAACGGTCACGCCGCTCAGACCTGCGCTTATACCCGCGACCGTAACCCGACCCGAGACCACAGAGGAACCATTTAACGCTTGGACAGACTCGACATTAAAGCCATCTCCGCCGCCCTGGGGATTACCGGACAAACAACAGCTCCCGGAGTCTACGATCCGAACGAAGCGAGCTTCGGTTAACCCGACAGCCGATAAGTTCAGTTTGAAAGAGGGCCCGCCCGGCCCGATGAACCCAGGAAATGCTTTGAACGACACCCCATCCGCGCTGACTAGAACCTGAGCCCGGTTGTCCGCTTCTTGGGCCCCACTAACTGGTGGAAACGCGTTAATCTGGAGGTCATCGCCAGGCCCGTCAATAACGACATTGTCGACGAACTTCAAGGTTATCTGACCCCCCAGCCCGAGCGAGACCGTCGGTCCGTCGTCGGGCGGGCCGAGCGCTCTCAGTTCATCACCAGGAGCCGGAGGAGGAGTCCCAAACAAGAATTTGCCCGGGATATAGGAAACGACGCTGTCGACAAAGGAATCCGCGAGCACGGGCCGGCTTAGCCCGAAGACAAGGATTCCGATGGCCCCAATAGCAAGAAGAATTTTCTTCGCCATAGTCAGGACTGGCGTGAAGCGCCCACGACTATCGTGGTCAACGGATGCGTCGAAAAACAGTTTGGATCACTGCTGTCCATTCCTGCCAAGACGATTGTTGGCGGGATTCCTCCTTCTCGCGAGCCGGGATCGATAGCCCGGGCTGTGGCGCAGCATCTGTGCGTTGCTCCCCGCTTGGGGGCGCGGCCGGCGGCTCGTCCGAGCCTCAGAGGCATGGGTCCACCAGCCATCTATTCGCGCACAAGCGCCGGCACATGATGTCGGTCCTGAAAGACCATGGACAGCTCGGGAACGCCCGCATCCGGACGAGGCGCATGCGATGGGCCACGAGCGCCTGCAGGTCGCGGCATGTCGGATCCGGCACCCAAATGGCGAGGACCCGATGCTGCTTGAGCAACTGCAAGCAGTGGGCGGGCGAGGGCTGTGCCAGGCCCTTGCCCTTCCTCGGCCGACGCGGCGCCAGCGAGATGACGCGCGCCAAGGCGGCCCTCGCCGGACTGACGCGGGACACGCTGTTGGTCGGCGACCGGCTGTACTGTACGGTGGACTTCTTCGCGGCCGTGCAGGCCCAAGGCTGCTGGGGGCTGTTCCGTCGCAACCGGTTGGTGGGACTGCACAGGCTCCAGCGCCTGCGGAAACGCCGCCATGCGGGCGGCTGTCTGGAGGACTGGCTGGTGCGGGCTGGCTCGGGCGTCTCGGCACCGATCCAGACGCTGTGCTATATCCGGTGGCGCCAGGGCGGGACCCGCTACGAGCTGCTGACCAACGTCTCGGAGCTCACGCGCTTGGCGGCCGAGGAAGCCTTGCTGCTCTACCCGGCCCGCTGGCGCATTGAGCGCATGTATTTCGATCTGAAGGAAGTGCTGAATCTCAACCGCATCTCCGCGGCCAACCCGCACGCCGTGGCCATGCAGGTCTACGCCGCGGGGCTCGTGTACAACGTCATGCGCGTGGCGCAGAGTGAGGTGGGGGAGACGGCCGGGATCGAGCCCGAAGAGATCTCGCCCGCGAAGTTCTACCCGAAGCTCGCAGCGGCCTGCCACAGCTACGTGGTCAGCCAGGCGATGGTCCACGACATCCGGCGGCTCAATCCGCGCACGCGCCTGCGGCTGCCGGATTGGCGCACCCGCCGCTGCGCCAGTGTCCCCCTGGCTGCCATCCGCGTCGAACGCCGCAACGGATCACGCCGGAAGCGTCGCTACTGTCCCGCACGACGCCACTGGAAATCGTTCGTTCATGTCCGCGGGGGCCGAAAGTTCGTTCGTTTATCTTAGCGGCGATGAAGGTAAGCTACACTTGAGCGCTTCTCGTTGTCAACCTCAAACAAGAGCCGCGGATTGCGCGGCCCGTTGGGCTCGGGCTATAGTGAACGCCGCGTTTGTGGAGGCGGGATGGACGGGCCCAAGCTGATGTCAATGAAGGAGACCATCGCGCGGTTCGTCCCCGACGGTGTCTCGGTCTGCATGGGGACGGGCCTCGAGGCGGCGATCCCGTTCATCGTGGGCCACGAGCTGATCCGCCAGGGCAAGTGCGACCTCACGCTGATCTGCCCGATCTCGGACATGGTCTTCGATCAGCTCATCGGGGCCTGGTGCGCGCGGCGCGTGATCGGGGCGTGGATCGGCAACCCCACCGCGGCACCCGCGGCCGCGGAGTTCTAGATCGTCCGCGCCTGCGACCCGCAGGGCTTCTGGACCCGGTATTTCGATCCGAAGGGCTCCCGACGAGCCGTCGGCGTGGCAGTTCGAGCCGAGGGGCTGCCGACGAGCCGAAGGCGAGGAGAGCCACGAGGCGAGGCCCGAGTATATTCGAAGGAGGCGCACCATGCCATACGCGAAGACCGACGACCGTGTGAAGATCTACTACGAGGAGCACGGCCGCGGGTTCCCGCTGGTCCTCGCCTACGGGATCGGCGGCAACACGACGATGTGGGAGCCCAACATCAAGGACCTCTCGGCCTGCTACCGGCTGATCCTCTGGGACCCGCGTGGCCACGGGCGCTCGGACAGCCCCGAGGACCCCGCGCGCTACTCCTTCCGCCGCTGGGCGCTCGACCTCCGAGATCTCCTGAATCATCTCGGGGTCCGCAAGGCGTACGTCGGGGGGCTGTCCATGGGTGGCGGCATCGCCACGCGCTTCACCCTCCTCTACCCGAAGCGGGTGGCGGCGCTCATCGTGACGAACTCGTCGTCAGCCTCGGGACTCCCCATGTCAGCCGAGAATCTCGTCATGCGCGCGCGGAGCATCGAGATCACGCTCACCAAGGGGATGGATGCGATGGCCGAGTTCGCCATGGCCGCCAACCCGAATGTGACCGCGCGCCTCCAGCTCGACCCCAACGCGAAGGAAGAGTTCTATGCCATGTATCGGGCGCTGACGCGGATCGGCTATGCCAACGCCCTGCGCGCGCTGATCGCGATGGACCACATCACCGGGGAGCTGCCGAAGATCCGGGTCGCCACCCTCCTGATCGGCGGAGATCAGGATCCCTCGCTCGGGCCGATGAAGGTCATGCAGAAGAAGGTCAAGGGCTCGAAGCTGGTCGTCCTCTCGCCGGCCAGCCACTTCGCCAACCGGGACCAGCCCGAGGCGTGGAACCGGGCGGTGCTGGAGTTCCTGGCCCGGGTAGACCGGCGGGGGCGGTAGCTGGACGACCCATACGAGCCAAAATAGGTCCGTGAGATATACTGAAGGTTGTAGCGGTCGAGGAAACTAGGGGCATGGGACTCTTTCGCATTTCGGGGCGATTGACAGGGCCCACGGGAAAGAGCGAAGTGGTCGACCTCCTGGTTGACAGCGGAGCGACCCTTCTGGTAGTGCCTCGCCCCCCTGGCCGAACGCCTCGAACTCAAGCCATCCCGGAGGCAGCCCGTTGAAATCGCTGGCGGCCAGGAGGAAGTCTGGCCCGTTGCCGAAGCACGTCTCAGGCTCGATGAACAGGAGGTCACGACCCCCTGCTTCATCGCCCCCGGTGGACCGGCTCTCCTCGGAGCCGTGGCCCTCGAAAGCTTGTTCCTGGCGGTCGATCATGTGGCGAAACGCCTGGTGAGCGTCAGAGGTTTCGTGGGCTAGGCGATAGATGTCAGGCCGGTCCCCGCGGGGCGAACCGGAACTCGCCGTCCTGGATCGCATCCAGCGGAAGGTGCTCTGGCTCAGCGCCTACACGGTCCACCACGCCAACTTCGTCCGCCCCAACCCCGACGGGATAAAAGTGGGCGGCCACCAGGCCTCATCGGCATCCGCAGTGAGTCTCCTGACGGCGCTCTACTTCAAGGCGCTCCGCGCCGGGGACGTGGTCGCCGTCAAGGCTCACGCCTCACCCGCCTTCTACGCGATCCAGTGCCTGCGCGGCCGGCTCCCGGCCTCGGCACTCCAGGAGCTGAGGAGCTTCGGCGGGCTCCAGGCCTACCCGAGCCGGCAGAAGAACCCAGAGGTCGTGGACCTCGCCACGGGCTCCATGGGCCTCGGCGCGGTCCAGGCGACCTTTGGCGCTCTCGCTGCGCGCTATCTGACTGACCACTTCGGTGTCAGTACCCCTGAGCGCTTCATCGTCATGGTGGGCGACGCCGAGCTGGACGAGGGAAATGTCTGGGAGGCGATCATCGAGGAGGCCGTCTCCCACCTGGGCAACGTGCTCTGGATCGTGGACGTGAACCGCCAGAGCCTCGACCGGGTCGTGCCCGATACGCGCGCGCGCCAGCTTCCTGAGCTGTTCAGCGCCGCCGGCTGGCGCGTCATTGAGCTGCGCTGGGGCTCCAGGCTGCGGAAACTCTTCGCTGAGCCTGGTGGTCACCGCCTCCGCGCCCGCCTGGAGGCGATGCCCTACACCGAGTACCAGAGCCTTCTCAGGCTCCCCCCGGGCGCTGGGAGGAAGCTCCTCGTGAGGACTCCCGACGGCGACACGGACGCAGTCCTCGACAAGCTCCTCGCCGCTATCCCCGACGAGGAGCTTGCAGGCCTGGTTGCAGACGTCGGCGGCCACGACCTCAAGCTGATCCTGGACGCCTTCGCCGAGGCCGACGAGCCCCGCGACCGCCCGTGCGTGATCCTGGCCCACACGATCAAGGGATGGGGGCTGCCTTTCGCCGGCGACCCCCTGAACCACACGATGCTCCTGACCACGGCCCAGATCGAGGAGCTGCGCCAGTCGCTCGGCATCGCCCCGGGTGAGGAATGGGCAGGGTTCCCGCCTGACAGTCCCGAGGCCGAGCTGATCGCGAACCTCCCGCCGCTCTTCTCCCCGCCGTCAGCCTCGAGCCCGCCACAGATCCCCGAGAGACTCGACGAGACCTATCCCGCCGAGACCTCCACCCAGGAGGCCTTCGGCAGGGTCCTCGGAGCACTGAGCCGGCTTCCGATCGCCGACAGGATCGTGACGGTCTCGGCCGACGTGGCGGTGACGACGCACCTGGCCGGGTGGATCAACCGCAAGGGGATCTACTTCCCGCGCGCCAAGCCCGACTTCTTCGCCGAGATCCCCCAGGCCGTCCGGTGGAAGGAGTCGCCGGCGGGACAGCACATCGAGCTGGGGATCGCCGAGCACAATCTCTTTCTCCTCCTGGGAGCCCTCGGGCTCACCCACGAGCTGTCCGGCGTGACGCTGCTCCCCATCGGGACCCTCTACGATCCGTTCGTCGGCCGGGGACTCGACGCCCTCTACCATGCCCTCTACTCGGGCGCCCGGTTCGTCGTCGCTGCCACGCCGTCGGGGGTGAGCCTCTCGCCGGAGGGCGGCGCCCACCAGTCGGTGATCACGCCGGGAATCGGGATCGGGCTCCCCGGCATCGTCTACTTCGAGCCCGCCTTCGCCCAGGAGGCGGAATGGATCCTGCTCGACGCGCTGCGATGGCTCCTGGACCGTCGCAAAGGCCAGAGCCTCTACCTCAGGCTCTCCACCAAGCCGATCGACGAGCGCCTCGCGCCCGGACCGAGCCCTGAATACCGCGCCCGGGTTCTCGGCGGCGGCTACCGCCTGATCGACCGGCGCGGCGAAGCCGGCTACGACCCCGAGGACAACGCCGTCCACCTCTTCGCGGCGGGCGTGATGGTCCCCGAAGCGGTGGAAGCCGGCCGCGCCTTACGCGAGCAGGGCATCTTCGCCAACGTCTTCGTGGTCACGAGCCCCGACCGGCTCTACCGGGGCTTGAGAGGTCCGCGCCCATACCTGGAGCAGCTGGTGACCGCCGAGGAGGAAGGGGTCCCGGTCGTCTCGGTCCTCGACGGCCACTCCCACGCGCTGGCCTTCATCGGCTCGGCGCTCGGCGTCCCGCAGATCCCGCTGGGCGTGGACGACTTCGGCCAGTCGGGAGCGCGCCAGGACCTCTACCGGCACTACGGCATCGACGCCGCGGCCATCGCGCGCGCGGCCAGGCTCCTCGTGGGAGGATAGCGCCATGGAAATCGTGACGAGGATGATGGACGGTTCGCTCCCGTACAAGTTCGAGGAGGGTCGCGCCGGCTTGCCCACCCCGGGGCCTCCCCTCCGCCAGGATGCGAAGATCGAGTACCTCCAGAGAGTCCCTGTCTTTGAGGGTTGCTCGCAGCGACAGCTGCGCGCCCTGGCCCGGATCACCGGAGTCCTCGATGAGCCTGCGGGCAAGGTCCTGACCCGCGCCGGCGAACCCGGAACGGAATTCTTCCTGATCGTCGACGGCAGCGCGCGGGCAGAGGTCTCGCCGGAAAAGCACGTGCCGCTCCGGCCGGGGGATTTCTTCGGCGAGATGAGCCTCCTCGACGGCGGGCCGCGCTCGGCGACCGTGGTGGCCGAAACGCCCATCCGCCTCCTCGTGATCGACCGCCGTAACTTCTGGAGCCTCCTGACCGAAGTCCCGCGGTTGGCCCACACGCTGCTGGTGACGCTCTCGCGCCGCGTGCGCCAGGCCGAGCAGTCGCTGAAGGGCTAGAGAAGGCATGGACAAGCCCCGCGCGCGCGCCACGCTCGCCACTGCCTGCGCGACCCACTTCCTCCACGACGGCTTCTCCGAGATCATCTACGTGCTGCTCCCCGTCTGGGCCCGCGACTTCCGCCTCACCTTCGCCCAGGTCGGGCTGCTCAGAACCGCTTACAGCGGCGGGATGGCGGCCTTTCAGGTCCCGGCCGGAATCCTTGCCGAGCGGTGGGGGGAACGCGGCCTGCTGGCGGCGGGGACGGCGGTCACGGCGACGGGGTTTCTCGTTCTCGGGCTGGCCGGCGGCTTCGCGAGCCTTTTCACCTTCCTGCTCCTGGCCGCGCTCGGCTCCGGAGTCCAGCACCCGCTCTCCTCCTCGCTCGTCTCCAAGGCCTACGAGACCGGCCCGCGGCGGATCGCCCTCGGTACCTTCAACTTCTCCGGGGACCTGGGCAAGGTCACGGTCCCGGCCCTCGTCGCCCTCGCCATGGTCGGCATCGGCTGGCGCCGGGCTGCAGCCGGCTACGCGGCCATCGGCCTCCTCGCGGCACCCGCGATCTTCCTCCTGTTGAATCGCCTGGGCGCCGGCGCCGGGCGGGGCGTGCAGGACGTTGACGGCGCGTCCGGAAGCGGGTGGGGCATCAGGGACCGTCGGGGGTTTCAGGCCCTCTCGACTATCGGCATAATCGACAACTCCACCCGGACGGCGTTCCTGACATTCCTGCCGTTCCTCCTGATCGCCAAGGGGTCGAGCGTGGAGGCGGTGGGATTCGCCCTCGCCCTGGTCTTCGCCGGCGGGGCGACGGGGAAGTTTGTGTGCGGGGCGATCGCGGAGCGCGTTGGCGTGATCCGCACGGTGGTCCTGACCGAGCTGGTGACCGGTGGGGGAATCCTCCTGCTGCTGGCGCTCCCTCTCACCCCCGCGCTCGTCCTCCTCCCGCTCCTCGGCGTGGGGCTGAACGGCACCTCCTCGGTGCTCTACGGCACCGTGGCTGACCTGGTGACGCCGGAGCGCCGCGCGCGCGCGTACGGCCTCTTCTACACGCTTGGCGTCGGCTCGGGGGCGCTGGCCCCCTTCCTCTACGGCCTGGTCAGCGACTGGGCCGGCGTGCCGGTGACGCTGGGGATCATCGGCCTCGGGGTGCTCACCACGATCCCCTTGAGCCAGCTCCTGCGTGTGCCGGTAGCTCAGGAGGTCCCGAGCCACCCGCTCTAGTTTGACTCGGAGGGGGGCTTCGCCCCCCTTCCGAACCTCCCCCCCCAGAATGGGTTGCGCGGGCAAAGCCCGCGCTCGGAGTGGAACATCATGAACTCGGCGGTGTGGCTCAGGCAAGCCGCGCGGCTTACCGGGGCGGTCCTCTAGCGGCTAGATCTCGATCGCCTCGTCCAGGAAGACTCTGTATGCCTGGGTTTTGGGTTTCTCCTGATCCTCTGACCTGACGTAGCGAATCGAGCTCTTCCCCTTCAACGCCGCCGGCAGGATCATGACCCTGACGAAGCTCGTCAGCTCGCTCGGCGACGCCTCAGCATAGACGGGATCAGGCCCCCTCTCGAACCACGCCTCGCCAGGACGGATGCGGAGCTTTTTGCCGGCCGCCTCAACGCTGAACTCGCCCCGGAGAAGGCAGCGGATACCCGACCCCTGATGGGTGTGAGTGTAGGCAACGCCGCCCGGCGGGAAATCGACCCGATCGCACCGCATGAGGTACTTCGCGCTGGGGTCGAGGTCGATCGAGCGGGCAAGCTTGAGCGTCGAGACGACGCTGCCGCCCGATGCCGGCTCCTCGTCGGGGTCCTCGGCGCGTGCCAGCTCCCAGCGCCAGAGGCACGCGGAGGCCGACTCCGCCCTAACCCGGCAGGCGCCGCTCCCCTGCCAGGCGGTGTTGGCCACGAGCCTCATCGAGCCCATACCCACAGTCACCGTGGCTTCCCCTTCCACGAGGTAGAGGACCCGGTTCCGAGCTGGAAGGCTCAAGCCAGCTCCGGCGCCCCCTGCGAGACGATCGTCAAAGAGCCGCAGCTGGTAGTGGCTCAATGGTGCTTGCGGATTCCCCTCTCGATGAGATCGCCCACTCCTTCCGCTCGACGCTCAGAGAGGAAGAGTGCGCTTAGAATTCTCGGAGGCGCTGCTCCAGCTCCTCGATGCGAGCCTGGAGCGCGGCGACCTGGCGCTTCAGCTCTGCGACGCCTCGCTCGAGGATCTCACGCTTCACGGTCTCGTCAGCCATCCATCGCTCGATGCGCCTCAGAGCTTCAGCGATCGCGTGATATTCCTGTTCCAGCCGTTCGAGGCGACGATACAGCTGGTCGAAGTGTCCCAGGATCTCCCGGAATTGCTGCTCCGACCGCTCCTCGAGCGTGGTCAACCGGCGGTCAATCTCGCCGAAGTGGTGGTCGACCTCAACAAACCGCTGGTCAATTTCGGCGAATCGCAGCCCAAGGAACTCAACGAGTTGCTGGTATTCGCTGGCCGTCATCGGAGAACTCGGTGCGCTAGTCATACCCCAGTACGCAAGACAGTTCAAGTGTATCGAAAGCCAGGCAGGGCCATGCCCGGACGAAGCCCGTAAGCTCGGCGGGTGAAGCTTGTCGCTCTGTGAGGGTCGAGGTCAATGCCCGGGACGCGAGGCGGCGGGCAGGAGCGTTTCGAGGAGCGCCAGCATCTCCTTGCTGTCCCACTCCCTGAGACCCTGGGCCATGCCCGCCACCTCGCCGCTGGGCTTCACCAGGAACGTGGCAGGAAGCCCCGTGACACGCCACGCCTGCGCCGTCGCCATGTCGGGATCGAGGAGGATCGGGAAGGTCAGCTTCTTGCCGCGGACGTAGGGCTCGATGAGGGAGCGCGGCGCTCCTCGGTCCAGGTTGACGCCCACGACAACAAGACCGCGGCCCTTGAGCTTCTGCCAGAGGCTCTCCAGAGTCGGCATCTCCACTTCGCACGGCGTGCACCAGGTGGCCCAGAAGTTGAGGACGACCAGCTTGCCCGCGTAGTCCTCGAGCGCCGCGCTCCCGCCCTCAAGGGTGGCCAGCCGGAAGGCCAGGCCGCGCTGCCCCTCCTTGAGCTCCACGATGCCGGCGCGCTCGAACGGGTCGAGCGCAACGGGCGCATGGTGGCGGCGGCCTCCCTCCTCCCCGGGCTTCCGCCCCGGCAGGGCCCAGATGACCGCTGCGGCGAGGAGCACGAAGATGGCCGCCCGCGCCAGTCGTGCCCGCCAGCTCTCGCCGAACACGACCGTCGAGCCCCAGGCACGCACCGCCCGCTCCTAGACGCCCAGCTTTTCCCGGGTGACGGGGCTGTCCCTGAGAGCGCCGGAGCTACCCTCAAAGACGATCAGCCCCTTCTCCATGACGTAGCCCCGGTCGCAGACATTCAGGGCCATCCGCGCGTTCTGCTCCACCAGGAGAATCGTCACGCCCAGGCGCTTGAGCTCGGCGACCATCTCGCGGATGTGGCGGACCAGGCTCGGCGCCAGCCCCTGCGTCGGCTCGTCCATCAGGATGAGCTTGGCCCCGGCCATCATGACCCGCGCGATGGCCAGCATCTGCTGCTCCCCGCCGGAGAGGGTCTTGCCGGGCTGGTTCAGGCGCTGGCGAAGGATCGGGAAGTGCTCGAAGACCCGTTGGAAGCGCTCGGCGCTCAGCCCGGATGTTCTCCGCTTGGCGGCCGAGAGCCCCAGCTCCAGGTTCTCGCGCACGGTCAAGCCCGGGAAGATCCGCCGGTTCTCAGGGACATAGCCCACCCCGAGCTGGGCGATCTCGTGCGGGGTGAGGCGGGTCAGGTCCTGGCCCTGGAACTCGATCTGCCCGTGGGTCGGTTTGAGGAACCCCATGATGGTCTTGAGGAGCGTGGTCTTCCCCATGCCGTTCCGGCCGAGGAGGGCCACGGTCTCGCCGTCCTCAACCCTGAGCGACACGCCAAACAGGATGGGGGTCGCGCCGTAGGCCGAGTGCACGTCCGCCAGCTGGAGCATCAGTCGGCCCCGCCGAGGTACGCCTCGATCACCGTCGGGTCGTTCCGGATCTCCTCCGGCCTGCCCTCGGCGATCTTCTCCCCGAAGTGAAGCACGGCGACTCGGTCGGAGATCCCCATCACGACGCTCATGTCGTGCTCGATGAGGAGCACGGTGAGGTCTCGCTGCGCCGCCACCTTCCGGATCAGCGCCGTGGCCCGCCTCGTTTCGCCCGGCGTCATTCCCGCCGTGGGCTCGTCTAGGAGCAGGAGAGCCGGCGCGGTGGCCAGGGCCAGGCAGATTTCCAGGTAGCGCTGCTCGCCGTGCGAGAGGTTTTCGGCCAGCTCGTAAG
Source organism: Candidatus Rokuibacteriota bacterium (assembly GCA_016209385.1). Lineage (NCBI taxonomy): Bacteria > Candidatus Rokuibacteriota > Candidatus Rokuibacteriota bacterium. The sequence goes on along the minus strand of JACQWB010000147.1, from coordinate 3,261 downwards.
ACCGCCCCTCCAGCTCGAATGTGCCGAGCAGCTCCATGACCTCGGCCCTGACGTCCGAGGTGCGCCAGAGGGCGGCCAGGCGCCCCTGCTCGGGGGCGCGGGACTGGGCCGCCACCCGCACGTTCTCGAAGACCGAGATCTCGGGGAAGATGTTCGTGATCTGGAAGGTTTTCGCGATCCCCTTGCGGTTGATGGCCTCGGGCGGAAGTCCTGTGATCTCCTCCCCGCGGAACCTCACACGCCCTTCTGTCGGCGGGTAGAGCCCGGTGATCACGTTGAAGAGGGTGCTCTTGCCGGCCCCGTTTGGGCCGATCACGGAGAAGACCTCCCCCTTTCTCACCGCGAAGCTCACGCGGGAGAGGGCCGCCAGGGCGCCAAAGTGCTTGGAGACCTGCTCGACTTGGATGAGCGGGCCGCCGTCGGTGCTCACTCTAACTCTCCGGCAGGGACGGTCTGGACCGCAGCGCTCGGGGCGCGGCGAGCGCGGCGACGCCGGAACAGCCCGACCAGGCCTTTTGGCATGAACAGCACGATGAGGACCAGGATGATGCCGATGATCAGGAAATGGAGGCCGGCGCCCTTCTCGGGCGAGAAGCCGAGGAGCTGGTAGAGCCGCGGGGCGTAGGTGCTGACCTCCTCCTGGAGCAGGATGAAGAACACGCCGCCGATGACTGGGCCCACCAGCGTGCCGATCCCGCCGATCATCACCATCACGATGGCCTCGCCGGAGATGGTCCAGAGGAGGAGGTCGGGGGTCGCGTTGGCGAGCCGCACCGGGTAGACGGCGCCGGCCACGCCGGCCAGCAGCGCGGAGATCAGGCAGACCGCCATCTTGTAGCCCCGGACGTGGTAGCCGAGGAAGCGCGCCCGGTCCTCGTTCTCCCGGATGGCGATCAGGACCCGGCCGAAGTGCGACTCCACCAGGGTCCGGCAGAGCACGTAGGTGAGCAGGAGCAGGATGAGGACCAGGTAGTAGTTCTCGAGCGGCGAGCCGAGGGTTGAGGCCGGCACGCCCGGAATCAGGTGCGGCGCCTCCAGCCCCTGGATCCCGTCCGACCCGCCGAAGGTCTGGGTGTAGCGGAAGAAGGTGTACACCACCTCGGCGAAGATGAGCGTCAGGAGCGCGAAGTAGATCCCGCGGCGCGTGGTGGCGAAGTAGGCCACGACGAGGGCGTAGACCCCGACCACCACCACGGCGGCGCCGAGACAGAGCCAGAGCGAGCGCACCCCGCGCTCCAGCAGGATCGCCGTGGAGTAGGCGCGGAGGCCGAGAAAGGCGGCGTGGCCGAAGGAGATCATCCCCGTGTAGCCCATCAGGAGGTCCAGGCTCATGGCCACGATCCCGAAGAGGAGGGCGTCGAAGGCCAGGTTGAGTCGATACCCGGTCATGAACGGCAGCGCCGGCAGCGCCGCCAGGATGGCGAAGGCGAGCCACATCCTCCAGCCGAACCGGCCGATCATTCGAGCACCCCTTCGCGCCCGAAGAAGCCGCGCGGACGGACGATCAGGACGAAGATCATGATGGCGAAGATGGCGATCGCGACCCGCTGGGGGTTCATCCAGAGAGAGAAGAGGCTCTGGGCCTCGCCGATGACGAGAGCAGCCAGCACGGAGCCACCCATGGAGCCCATGCCGCCCAGGATCACGACGATGAAGGCCAGGAGGATCCATTCGACCCCCATGGTCGGGTAGACGGTGATCACCGGCGCCAGCAGGAGCCCGGCGAGAGCCGCCAGGGCCGAGCTGCCGGCGAAGGTCAGCGTGAAGACGCGGGGGACGTCGACGCCCAGCCCGTCCAGCATCTCGGCGTCCTGCACCGCGGCGCGCACGATGATCCCTGCTCGGGTCCGGGTGAAGAAGAGCCAGAGGATCAGAAGGAGGAGCAGGGAGAAGCCGAGGAGGAAGAGGCGGTACTTCGGATAGATCATCCCGAGGAGCGGGACGGAGCCCGTGATCGGCTCGAAGATCCGGCGCATGTCGCCGCCCCAGACCTCGCGCACCACCTCGCGAAGGCCGAGGGAGAGGCCGAAGGTCAGGATCAGGCCGTAGAGCGGCTCGCGCCGGTAGAGCGGGCGGAGGGTCAGTACCTCCGTGAGTGCGCCGAGGGCCCCGACAGCCAGCGGCGCCAGGACCAGCGCGACCCAGAAGGACTCCGTCAGGCCGATCACGACGATGCCGGCGTAGGCGCCGAGCATGAAGAGCTCGCCGTGGGCGAAGTTCATGACGCCCAGGAGGCCGAAGATCACGGTGAGCCCGAGGGCGAGAAGGGCGAGGGCGGCGCCGAAGAAGAGGCCGTGGAGCGCCTGCGGCAGGAGGACTGCGGTCACGTACTCCATAATGCGAGAGGGGGCGCCCCCGGTCTCGCCGGGAAGCGCCCCCTTGGGATCGCCCTTAGGCGAGGCGCGTCACTTCTTCTTGATCTCCCACGTGAAGCCGGGGATCGGATCCTTCCCCACCATCGGCTCACCGATGGCGTCCGGTCCGCTAATCCGGACGATCGGGACGTTCTTCCCCTTCTCCACCCGGTAGAGGTGCATGTCCATCACGACCTGGTGGTCTTCCTTCCGGATGCACTGGCGGCCGATGTGGGTGTCGTCGAGGCACATCCCCTCGAGCGCCTTGGCTACCTTGTCGGCGTCAAAGCTCCCCACCCTCCTTACCGCCTCGGCCCAGAAGATCACGCCGTCGTAGGCACCCGCGGCGATGTTGGGGTCAACCCCCCACCGTTTCTTGAAGCGCTGCACGAACGCCTGCATGTCCTTGTCCGGGTTGTAGGGCGAGAAGTGGTTGAGCTGGATGAACCCCTCCATCGCGTCGGCGATGGCCGGCAGGTCCTGCTGGAGCAGGAAGCAGTCGATCCCCGCCAGCTTGTACTGCTTCGTCATGCCGAAGCTGTGCAGCTGCGTCATCAGCCGGAGCGAGTCGGTCCCCGCGAAGGCCAGGAAGAGCACCTCCGGGTTGGACGCCTTGATGGCGCCGAACCACGGGGTGAAGTCCTTGGTGTCGAGCGGAGCGCCCGCCACCCCAACGATCTCGCCACCGAGCCGCTCGATGGCGATCTTGAACTGGCGACCGTCGGACTGCCCCATGGCGTAGTCGGTGTAGAGGAGGTAGACCCTCTTGCCCATCTTCTCGACGATGTACTTGGCCAGCCCGTTGGCTTGCATGCGTGAATCGGGCTGGTTGGCGAAGTAGTAGGGGTGGAACTTGGTCGTCCGCATGAACTCGGCGCAGGAGACCGCGTTCCAGTGGAGCGTCTTG
>JACQWB010000146.1 GCA_016209385.1 Candidatus Rokuibacteriota bacterium | reverse complement strand
TTGCCGAGCTTCCGCTCCGCGATGTAGGTCGCCGCGCTCGCCGCGAGCTGGTAGGGCGTAGTGTTCGCGGTGAAGAAGAGCGGCGACATGGTCTTCGCGTTCTCGGGCGTCGCGAGGATGTGCTGCGGGTAGTTCGCGTAGATGATCTTGCGTTTGGCCGAGAGCTCGTTCAGCCGCACCTCCTCCGGACCCACCATCGAGCCAGAGATGAAGTCGACCCGGTGGTTGTCGAGGAGGTCCAGGGCGTGGGTGGTGGTCTGGTCCCACTTGAACTGGTCATCGCGGAACAGTAGCTCCACCTGCCGCCCGTCGACGCCGCCCTCGCGGTTAATATCCTCGACGGCGATCTTCACCCCTTCGACCTGGTCGAACGCTTCGGTGGCGTAGGGGCCGGTTGTCGGCGTGATCATGCCCCACTTGATCGGCCTCTCCCCGCGCCCCTCCTTCAGGAATGGCGGCGCCGACCCGATCGCGATCGCACCGCCCAGGAGACCCATGCCTTTGACGAATTGCCTACGGCTCAGTCCGCTCATGGGAACGTCCTCCTTGCCACTGCGTGGCTATTGACCCTTTTTCTCCCCCGCCGGCGGAGGCCGAGAGCCGTCGCCCGGTGCTCCCTTGGTCCGTACCGGCGAACGCGGCCTCCACCGGACGTCGGAGCGAAACGCCCTTGCGGTTGGTCCCCGTAGCGGGTTTCGCCCACGACTTAGACGCCGAGGTACCGGATCCGCGTCTCCTCGTCCTCGAGCAGGTCCGCTGACGAGCCCTCCCAGCGGATCTGGCCCTTCTCGATGAGGTAGGCGCGGCTGGCAATGGAGAGGGCCATCCGGAACCGCTGCTCGACCAGCAGGATGGCGATCCCCTTCTCCTGGATCTGCACTAGGACCTCCCGGATGGTCTCCACCAGAAAGGGCATCAACCCTTCCGTGGGCTCGTCCACGAGCATGATCTTGGGCTCGGTGCCGAGCCCGCGCGCGATGGTGAGCATCTGCTGCTCGCCGCCGCTGAGCTGGCTACCCTTGTGCGCGATGCGCTCCTTCAGGGGCGGGAAGAGGGTGAAGACCCAGTCGAGGAAGTCGTCGAGGCGCTTGCCCCCGCCGACCGGCAACCGGCTGATCTTGAGATTCTCGAAGACCGTCAGGTTGGGAAAGACCTGCCGGTCCTCCGGGATGAAGCAGATGCCCTTCTGGGCCACGCGGTACGTGGGCAGCAGGGTGAGATCCTCGCCGCTCAGGACGATCCGGCCGGTGCGGGGCTTGAGGATACCCATGATGGTCTTGAGGGTGGTGGTCTTCCCAGCCCCGTTCCGCCCGAGCAGGGCGACCGTTTCGCCCTCCCCAATGGTCAGGGAGACGTCGTGGAGGACGTGACTGAGACCGTAGAAGCTATTGATCTTCTCGACCCCGAGCATCACTCCCTCAGATAGACGCGCCGCACGTTCTCGTTCGCTCGCCTCAGCGATGAGACCTCCCTTTTGAGCATCTCTTCCTTGGACATCTGTACGCTGGCCATAAATCCCACCTGTCTCCTTGCTCAGCGCCGGCGGCGTGCTCCCTGCTCGATGGCCGAGAGCACCGCCTCGGGCGTGATCGGCTGGACGGTCACCTCTGCGCCCAGGGGGCTGAGCGCGTCGTTGACGGCGTTGGCAATGGCGGCGGGCGCCCCGCTCGTTCCGGCCTCTCCGACGCCCTTTGTGCCGTTCGGGTTCGTGCTCGACGGCGTCTCCATGTGGATCACCTCGATGTCGGGAACATCGGTGGCGAGCGGCACGAGGTAGTCCATGAGAGAGCCGGTGACCAGCTGGCCGGCGGCGTCATACACAAGGTGCTCGAACAACGCCCCGCCGATCCCGTGGACCACGCCGCCGCGGACCTGGCCCTTGACGATCAGCGGATTGATGATCCGACCGCAGTCGTCCAGGGCCGCGTAGCTCAGCAGGCGGACCATCCCGGTACGCGGGTCCACCTCCACGACCGCCAGGTGAGCGCCGTTGATCCACGTCATCGCCGGCCCTTCGTAGAAGCGGGTCGCCTCGAGCCCGCGCTCGATCCCGGGCGGGAGGGCGGTGGTGCGGAAGTACGCCACCGCCGCCACCTCGCGCAGGGGCACGCTGCGATCGGTGAAGCCGCGAACTGACACCCTCCGCTTGCCAAGCTCGAGGTCCTCCGGGGCACACTCCAGCAGGTGGGCAGCGATCCGCTTGACCTTGTCGGCCACCGCCTCAGCCGCCAGCTTCCCGGCGCCCAGCGCCACCACGGCGCTCCGCGCCCCCCAGACCCCGCTGCCGTACGGCACCATGCTGGTGTCGCCGTCCAGTACCGTGATGTCCCCGAGCCTGAGACCGAGCGTATCCCCGATGACCTGGGAGGCCGTCGTCCTGAGGCCCTGCCCCTGCCCGGCCGTGCCGACCAGCGCGACCACGGTTCCGTTGGGCTCCATACGTACGGTGACGGCGTCGGCCGCCATGATGGGCGCCCCGAGCGTCGCGTAGAACTGGGCGCCCGGCGCGGTCCCCTCGATGAACGTGGCCAGGCCGATCCCGACGCAGCGGCCCCTGGCACGCTCGCTCGCCTGCCACCGCCGGAGACCCGGGTAATCCACCGCCTGGAGCAGGCGGTCCATGGCCGCGGCGTACCTGCCGTCGGCGTAAGTGTTCCCGACCGCGCTCCGATACGGCAACTCCTCCGGGCGAATGAGGTTGCGGCGACGGATCTCCACCGGATCGAGGCCGAGCTGGCGCGCGGCGATGTCCATGAGCCGCTCGGTGGCAAAGAGGGCGACGGGATGACCGACCGCGCGGTGGTGCCCGAGCGATTGCTTGTTCGTGATGACCAGCTCCGCCGTGAACGCGTAGTGCGAGAAGCGGTAGGGGCCCGGCAGGATGCGCGAGATCATGTTGGGCTCGGTCATGCTGCCCCGGGGGAACACCGAGTAGGCGCCCCCGTCGGCCAGGATCCGCGCCCGCATCGCCACGAGCGTGCCGTCCGACTTGAACCCCATCTCGAGATCGACCCGCTCGTCGCGCGCCGCCACATCACCCGGCAGGCTTTCCATGCGATCCTGAATCCACTTGACCGGCCGGCCCAGCTTCATAGACAGGAGGCACGTGGCCACCTCGTCAGGGTAGACGTGGGCCTTCGACCCGAAAGCGCCGCCGACGTGGGGCGTGATCACGCGCACCCGATGGTCTTCGAGACCGAGCAAGGACGCATACTCGCGCTGCATCAGGTGCGGCGCCTGGCTCGAGAGCCACACGGTGAGGGAGCCGGCGACCGGGTCGAAGCTGGCGAGACAGCCGCGCGGCTCCATGGCCTGTGCAGTATGGCGGCCGGTCCTGAAGCTGCGGGAGACCACTACGTCGCAGCTCGCTAACGCCCCGTCCACGTCCCCCGTCGAGTACTGGTTGCGCCACGAGAGGTTGTCACCCAGCTCTTCGTGAACGACCGGCGCCCCGGGCGTGAGCGCTTCGACAGGGTCAACGACCGGCGGGAGCGGCTCGTACTCGACCTCGACCAATTCCGCCGCGTCCTCGGCGAGAGCCCGGCTCGTGGCCGCGATGGCCACGACCGGCTCGCCCACGAAGCGCACCCTGTCGAGGGCGAGCGGGCGCTGGAGCCCCGCCTTCATGCCGGGGAAGGCCAGCACGCCGCGCCAGCCCGGGCACATCTCGGCCGCCTCCGCACCGGTCAGCACATACACCACGCCGGGGAAGTCACGGGCCCGGTCCACGTTCACCGACACGATCCTGGCGTGGCTGTGGGGGCTCCTCACGAAGGCCACCTCGAGGACATCCGCAAGTTTGACGTCGTCCACATAGGTTCCGCGTCCCAGGAGGACCACCTCGTCCTCCACCCGGGGGATGGGAGCACCGACCAAGCGCTCCCTCGCGTCGGTCTCCGCCGGAGGGCTGGGACGCTTGCCTCCGGCCGTCGCCGCCAGGACGGAAGTGACGATGTCCTGGTAGCCTGTGCACCTGCAGATGTTGCCGCCAATCGCCTCCCGCACCTCCTCGGCTGTGGGCGCGGGGTTTTCCAGGAGCAAGCGGTGGCTGACCATCAGCATCCCCGGAGTGCAGAAGCCGCACTGCAGTCCCTGGTTCTCCCAGAAGGCTTGCTGGAGGACGCTCAGCCGTCCGTCCTTCGACAGCCCCTCGATGGTCAGGACGTCGCAGCCGTCCGCCTGGACCGCGAGCATCAGGCAGGACCTCACCGAGCGCCCGTCTACCATCACGGTGCACGCGCCGCAGACGCCGTGCTCGCAGCCGACATGGGTCCCGGTCAAGCCAAGGTCGTGGCGCAGGAAGTCGGCGAGCGAGCAACGCGCCTCCACCGTGGCGGTCCGGGGAACGCCGTTCACGGTCAGCGTCACGGGGTGACGCGACGCCGCGTCCATCCTAGAGGCCTCGGAGGGGGGCTTCGCCCCCCTTCCGATACCTCCCCCCGGGATTGCGCGGGCCAAGCCCGCGCTCGGAACGCTTCGGCCAGGTGCGCGCTGAACGTTCGGGGACGCGAGCTGAATTTCTCGGCATCCTCCTAGCCCTCGCGGGGCAGCCGGTCAGCCGCCGCGGCCAGAGCGCGCTCGACCAGGACCGCAGCCAGCTTGCGGCGGTATTCGGCGGAGGCGTGAACGTCGCCCGGCGGCTCGAGGGAGGTGGCGGCCTCTCGACCGGCGGCGGCAAAGCGCTCTTTCGTGAGGCGCTCGCCCACCAGCGATTGCTCGGCTCGCTCGGCGCGGCGCGGAGTGGCGTCCATCCCGCCGAGGACGACCCGCGCGCGTGTACAGACGCCGTCGGATCCGCGCTCGAGGAGGGCAGCCACGGCTGCCAGGGCGAAGTCGCCCCGGCGTCGAGCGAACTCGACAAACCCCCACCCGGCACCCGGCGTGAGCGCAGGCATGCGCACCTCGGTCAGCACTTCGTCGGCCTCAAGCGCCGTGGTGAGGACGGACAGAAAGAACCGAGCAGCCGGGATGGTCCGCCTGCCGCGGACGCTCTCGGCGGTCAGCTCGGCGTCGAGTGCAACCGCGACGACGGGCAGCTCAGCGGCCGGGTCGGCGTGCGCCAGGCTGCCGCACACCGTTCCGCGGTTTCGGATCTCCGCATGGCCGACCCAGCGCAGCGCCTCGGCGAGGATCGGGCACCGCTCGCGCGCCGCGGGCCAGAGCTCCACGTCCCTGGCGCGGGCCACCGCCCCGATCGCCAGCTGGCCGTTCTCCATCCGCATGTAGGCGAGGCTCCGAATGTGATTGATGTCGACGAGGACGGCGGGACGGACGAGCCGCATGTTCATGAGCGGCATGAGGCTCTGACCGCCGGCGAGGATTTTCGCATCGGGGCCTCGGGCGGCGAGCAAGGCCGTCGCCTCCCCGACGTCACGCGGGCGTTCGTATCGAACAGCAGCGGGCTTCACACTGTCATCGCGAGCAGAGAGAAGCGGGTCCCTCCAGCATCTGTGGTGACCTGATTCTAGGGTTGGCGTCGCCAGGGGTCAAGATGGCAGGAGGGCTAACTTCTGAGGTGTGAGATACCTCACACCTTACTTGAACTCGACGAGTGCCTCGACAACGGCCTCGGGCTGCTCCTCGGCCGGGTAATGGCCGCAGGCGTCGACACCGTGGCCACGCACATCGACGGCTTCGCGACGCCACATCTCCAGCACGTCGAAGACCCCACCCATCCCGCCGCTCGTGCCCCAGAGGCAGAGGACGGGCTCGCGAATTCGTCGCCCCGCGCTTTCGGCGTCGAGCGCTCGGTTCTCAGCGAACATCGCCCGGTAGTAGCTGAAGCCGCCGCGGAGCGCTCCCGGCGTGGAATAGGCCTTCGTATACTCTGCGATCCCTTCCTCGATAAAGCGGACCGGGTTGTGGCACTTGGGCCAGAAGAAGGCGCGGAGGAACGCCTCGACATTGCCCTGGACCAGGATCTCGGGCAGGTCAGGCACCGCGTTGAAGAAGTAGTGCCACCCCGCGCGCGCGACGTTGGCGGACAGGTTGGTGAGCACCTGCTCGTGAGGGACGATGTCGAGAATGGCCAGCCGCGCCGCTTCGCCCGGCCAATCGAGGGCATAGCGTCGCGCGATGAGCCCGCCCCAGTCGTGGCCGACCAGGTACGGTGGCTCGAGCCGCAACGCGCGGACCAGCTCGCGGATGTCGGTGGCAACGGTCCGCATGTCGTACCCCGATGCCGGCTTGTCGGAGTGCCCCAGGCCGCGCAGATCGGGCGCGACGACGCGGAAGCGCTCCGCCAGCGCGGGCATGACCTTTCGCCACGCGTACGAGGTTTGCGGCCAGCCGTGGAGGAGCACCATCGGCGGCCCTGCCCCGGCGGCGCGGAAGTGCAGCCGGACGCCGTTGACGCGGATGACGCCATGCTCGACCGCGACCGCCATCGCCCCGCTCCCGGGCCCGGGCTCGGCTACACCGTCCGGGAGGACAGTGGACGCTGTGAGAGATACCAGTCGAGAATGCGTGCCCCATCCCAGGCGACCACGCCCTTACGGCTGAGCATCGCCTCGAAGGCGCGCCTGACATGACGGATGCGGTGCGGTACCCCCGAGAGATACGGATGACATGCCATCGCCATGACCTTGGGTCGCTCTGCGCTCTCCTCGTACAGGCACTCGAAGTGATCCAGAGCGCGGTGGTAGACCATGTCGGATGGATGATGTTGAAGAGCCATCATCACGATGTCGTGGATCTCGAAATTGTACGGGAGCGCCACGATCGGACGCGACGTCGTCCGAAGGGTCACGGGCTCGTCGTCGAGCACCCAATCACCGATGTACTCGATCCCCGCTTCAGCCAGGTAGTCCAGCGTGTCGAACGTTTGAGTCAGCCCGGGCCCGAACCACCCGCGCGGTCGTGTGCCCGAGAATTTTTCAATTGCCTCGACCGACCGGATGATGACGGCCCGCTGATCATCGAGCCGGTGCATCGGGATCTGCTCGAAGCTGTGCGCATTCAGCTCCCAGTTGCTTTTGAGGCACGCCTCCACAACCTGCGGGTAGGTCTCACATACCCTGGCGTTCAACGTCACCGTGGGGGAGATGTCCAGGTCTTCGTACGCGCGCTTGAGACGCCAGAAACCAACGCGCATCCCGTATTCGTGCCAGCTCCAGTTGGGGACGTCCGGCACAAGCGCCTGGCCCTGGGGCGGTGGGATCACCGTGCGCGCCATCGGTCGGGAGATGTCCCACTCTTCCAGCGCGAGCACAGGCCAGAGCACCATGCGAATGCCCTCGGGCAACCGTAGCGGCGGGCGGCTCAGGATCGGCGAGAAATCAAGCCGTTCTCTCGGGATCATGTGTCTCCTCCTTCGCACCGCACCAGCGGAGCAGCGACGGGCCGCAGATGGCTCCGCGTCTCCCGCTCACCGGCCTCGAGCAGCGTGCGAACGCCCGGGTGGGCGGGATCGCGCGTTATACGCGAGGAACGCTACCCAAAACCGCCAGGACCGTCAAGGCCAAAATCGTGCGATTGACCCCTGAAAAGGCGCCGTGCTAACATGCCGCGTCGATCTGCCGGTCCCTTCGAGCTCCATGAACCGCGTCCTAAGGGAGGTGCCCCATGCCATTCATCCGAGTGACCGCGTTTCCCCAGTCCAAGGAGGCTCGCGCTGAGATGGCCAACGGGATCACGGAGGTGGTGCACCGGGTCACGAAGATCCCGAAAGACTACATCTGGGTCGTCTTCGAGCCCATGCCGCAGGAGAGCTGGTCGGTGGGCGGGAGCCTCGTGTCCGAGAAGAAGTAGCGCGAGACGCTCGGCGCTCCCCTGGCCCGAATACCGCTCGCACGTGAAACCTGCGCCCTTCGCCTATCACCGTCCGACGACGCTTGACGAGGCGTTCGAACTGCTCGAGCGGTACGGCCCGGACGCGCGCATCCTCGCCGGGGGCCAGAGCCTGGTCCCGGCGCTCAACATGCGGCTCGCCACCCCGTCGGCGCTCATCGACATCAACCGCCTGCCAGGTCTCGACCGAATCCACCTCACATCCGACGGCCTCGTCGTCGGGGCGCTGGCGCGCCAGGATACGGTGGAGCATTCGCCCCTGGTCGCCCGCCACGTCCCCCTCATCGCCCAGGCCATGCCTCACATCGGCCACCTCGCGATCCGCGCGCGGGGCACCTTCGGCGGAAGCCTCGCCCTGGCCGACCCGGCGGCCGAACTGCCGGCCTGCGTCGTCGCTCTCGGGGCGACGATCCGGGTGGCCGGGCGCGGCCGCGTGCGCGAGATCCCGGCCGCGCAGTTCTTCCGCGGGATCTATACGACGGCGCTCGAGCCTGGAGAGATCCTCACCGAGGTCGTCGTGCCGCCGATCCACGCCGGCTGGCGCTCGGCCTTCGACGAGCTGGCCCGGCGCCACGGCGACTACGCTCTGGTGGGCCTGGCCGTTCACTGCCGGCTATCAGACGGCGCTGTCGCGGAAGCTCGCCTGGTCTTCACCGGCGTGGGCCTGACACCTGTCCGCGCCGCGCGCGCCGAGGCAGAGCTGGCCGGCCGGCGTCCCGAGCCTGGCGTCCTGGCCGAGGCGGGCCGGGCGCTCGAGGCCGACCTTGACCCGCCCAGCGACATCCACGCGAGCGGGGCCCTCCGCCGCCATCTCGCACGGGTGCTGCTGAGCCGCGTGCTCGGCCGGCTCCTGGAGCCCCCTCACCCTCCCCTCTCCCCCGACCGGGGGCGAGGAAAAGATGAGGGGGCCTGACATGGACAGTTTGGAAATCTCTCTGACCGTGAACGGCGTGCCCGTACGGCGCCGCGTCGAGCCGCGCCAGAGCCTCGTGGATTTCCTCCGGTATGAGCTGGAGCTGACGGGATCGCACGTGGGGTGTGAGCACGGTGCCTGCGGCGCGTGCACCGTGAGGGTGGACGGAGCCCTCGTGCGCGGCTGCCTCATGCTCGCGGTCCAGGCCGATGGCTGTCGCGTGGAGACCATCGAGGGAGTGGCGGGGAGGGGCGAGATCTTCGACCTCCAGCAGGCCTTTGCCGAGGAGAACGCGCTCCAGTGCGGGTTCTGCACGCCCGGCATGCTCCTCACCGCGCACGAGATCCTCCGCCAGAACCCCCGCGCAGACGAGATGGAGATTCGGAAAGCGCTCTCAGGCAACTACTGCCGCTGCACCGGCTATCACGCCATTGTCGAGGCTGTCAGGAAAGTGGGCGCGGCCCGCTCGGGAGCAACCCGATGAATAGAGACGCCAAGAGCGCTCCAGCGACCGTCGCCGAGGCCGAGAGCTATATCGGCACGAGCGTCGTGCGACCCCAGACGAAGCGCCTCCTAGCCGGGCGGGGCGTCTTCACCGACGACATCAAGCTCCCGCGCATGACGCATGTCGCCTTTCTCCGGAGCCCCCACGCCCATGCCCGAATCGTCTCCATCGACACCGCCCCGGCAAAAGCCGTGCCGGGCGTCGTGGCCGTGGTCACGGGAGAGGAGTTGGCGCGGGTGTGCGAGGGCTGGGTGGGCACGCTCGCCCACTTCGCCGGCATGAAGTCGGCCAAGCAGTATGCCCTCGCGATCGGCAAGGCGACCTGGCAAGGGGAGCCCGTGGTCGCGGTCGTGGCGGAGAGCCGCGCGATCGCCGAGGACGGTGTCGCCCGCGTCCTCGTCCGGTGGGAGCCGCTGCCCGTTGTCACGGACGCGGAAACAGCCCTCGACCCCGCCACGCCGGTGATCCACCCCGACCTGGGAGACAATCTGGCCTTCAAGCTGGAGCTCACCTCGGGCGACGTGGACCGGGCCTTCCGGGAGGCTGACGCGGTGTACCGCGAGACGTTCTGGATGGGACGGCACACCGGTGTGACGCTGGAGCCGCGCGTCATCCTCGCGGACTTCGATCCCCCCGAGCAGTGCCTGACCGTGTACCACTCCTTCCAGGCGCCCAACATGATGCAGGACATCCTGGCCCGGCACCTGCGCCTTCCCGAGCACAACGTCCGGGTGGTCTGCAAGGACGTGGGCGGAAGCTTTGGCATCAAGGTGCACATCTACCCTGACGAGATGGCCACCTGCGCGCTCGCTGTCATGCTGGGCCGGCCAGTCAAGTTCCTCGCCGACCGGGTCGAGTCCTTCCTGAGCGACATCCACGCCCGTGACCACCGGGTGACCGCGGAGATCGGGGTCAAGCGTGACGGGACCATTCTGGGCATGCGCCTCGATGACCTCACGGGCATCGGCCCCTACTCGGTCTACCCGCGCACCAGCGCTGTGGAGGGAAACCAGACCGTCAGGCTGACGCCGAGCGTGTACAGGTTCCGGGACTACGCGGCGAGCCTGAAGGTCGTCTTACAGAACAAGACCCCGATGTGCCAGTACCGCGCGGTCGGCCATCCCATCGCCTTCGCGGTCATGGAGGCCATGGTGGACCGCGTGGCGCGAGAGATCGGGCTGGACCCGGTGGAGGTGAGGCGGAAGAACTTCGTCACGCGCGACATGTACCCCTACACCTCGCCCACCGGCTACTTCTTCGAGCGCCTCTCCCACGAGGAAGCCCTGGAGAAGCTGCTCGAGATCTCCGACTATCGCGCGCTCTGCGCCGAGCGAGACAGGCTCCGGAGCCGCGGCATCTATCGCGGCCTCGGCCTCTGCGCCTTCGTCGAGCTGACCACCCCTGGCCCGGCCTTTTACGGCGTGGGAGGCGCCCGGATCTCGTCCCAGGACGGCTGCACGATCAAGCTGGAGCCCTCGGGCAAGCTGGTCTGCATGACCGGGGTCACCGAGCAGGGCCAGGGCACCGACACCATGCTCGCCCAGGTGGTGGCCTCGGCGGTGGGCGTCCCGCTGGAGGACGTCCGCGTGCTCACCGGCGATACGTTGGTGTCTCCTTACGGTGGCGGGACCTGGGCCTCCCGGGGTGCCGGGATCGGAGGGGAAGCGGCACTCCTGGCGGGCAAAGCGCTGAAGGAGAATATCCTGAAGGTGGCGGCGGCCGTCCTGGCGTGCGAGCCCCTCGACCTGGATCTGCGGCGGGGGAAGATCGTCGACGCGGCCACGGGCGAGGTGCGCCTGGACCTCGCTGAGCTGGGCCGGATCGCCTACTTCCGCCCCGACACGCTCCCCAAGGACTTCCAGTCAGAGCTGGCAGTCACGCGCCACTACGTGCCCCGCCACCAGGGCTTCGCCTTCACGAACGGAATCCAGCTCTCTCACGTCGAGGTGGACGTGGACACGGGCTTCGTCCGGCTTCTCGGGCACTGGGCGGTGGAGGACTGCGGCCGCATCATCAACCCCCGCCTCGTGGACGAGCAGATGCGCGGCGCCATCGCGCAGGGGATCGGCGCGGCGCTCTTCGAGCACTGCGTCTACGATGCGGAGGGCCAGCTCCTGAACGCCACGCTGATGGACTACCTCGTCCCCATGGCCGCCGAGATGCCCCCGATCGGGGTCGGCCATATCGAGACGCCCACCGCTTTCTCGGAAGGGGGCTTCAAGGGGGCGGGCGAGGCCGGCGTCGCGGGCGCCCCCGGCGCGGTGCTCAACGCCGTGAACGACGCCCTGGCGCCGTTCAAGGCGCGCGTCACGCGCCAACCGATCACCCCCGAAATTGTCCTGAAGGCCCTGGGCCGACTCGAGGAGCGCTGAGAAAGGCCCTTCATCCTTATCCTTCCTAATCCTTCCGTCGGCGCGGTCGAGGCCCTTCTCGAAGCGGAGCTGCCGGCTCCGTCACCACCTGTCACCGGTGTCACCGTTTTTTCTGAGTAGGGGGGGCATGCCGTACAGTCTGGCCCTCCCACGAGCCCTCCGCGAGGACGAGCATCCGCCCGATGAGTCACGCGCAGACTCTCCCAAGGCATCTCCTCAACGTTTTCAGCAGGATCGAGACCGCCCGTCGGCAGCTCCCCCCGCCGGCGCTCTCGAGCCTGCCCCGAGTGCGGACCAGCCGTCTCCTTCCGCAGGCCCCCCTATGTCCCAAACACTGGTGACACCGGTGACGAGTGGTGACGCCTCCCCGTCGGCGGCGGGTTCAGGGTCGCTCATGGGAGCCGGGCTCGCGGAGCGGCCCCCAGGGTCTCCGGCAAGGGGGCCCTGTTACCGGTTGTTACCGCTGTTACCGGTTTCCCAGGGATGGGGGGTCCACCGGCGTCGACGTCGGCTCCGGCAACAGCGGAGCATTCCGCGTGACCGGCATGGTGTCCTGGACTGGTTGGCGCGGACGCAAGCTGGGTGTCCCGATGTACGGGAAAAGGCCGAGCGAACTGGTCAGGACCGAGCGATGGCGCGGGCTCAGGGCTCGCTCCGTCCGTCAGCTCCCCCCCGGGGGATACGATGCTGGCCGGGAGCTTCGCCGCGTAGGCCATGGCCCCCTACTCCGAAAAACCGGTAACTCTGGTAACGAGCGGTAACACGGGGATCTCCTCCACGAGGAGCGTCTCGACCGCGCGCCTCGGAAGCCGGACCACCCGCCGGAGGCGCCCGCCCCCGCGCGCGACCGCGGTATACCGCCCGGGGTCGCACTCCGAGAGCCCCTCCCCCGCCAGCTCCCGCTTGAGCCGGTCCTGTCTCAGCGGGAAAGGTTCCCCCCTGGCCGACACGCTCCCCAGTCCGAGCTGGCGGTCACGCGCCACTGCGTGCCGCGCCACCAGGGCTTCGCCTTTACCAACGGCATCCAGCTCTCCTACGTCGAGGTGGACGTGGACACGGGCTTCGTCCGCCTCCTCGGGCGCTGGGCGGTGGAGGACTGCGGCCGCATCATCAACAACCCCCGCCTCCCACTGGCGGCGGAGGGTGGTGGCCCTGGGCTCGCCCACGTCGTCGATCAGCCTGAGGATCTCCTGGTAGACCCGACCCACCTCTTCACGGTCGGCCCCCGGACCCCTGGGCGGTCAGCTCGAACCAGCGCCGGACGGCC
>JACQWB010000145.1 GCA_016209385.1 Candidatus Rokuibacteriota bacterium | reverse complement strand
GGGGGACCCACCCGTGGTTTTTTCGACTTTTGAGGAGGACCGCAACTCGAAGTTTCCAGCCGGTACTCGGGCTGACCGTTGCCGTCAGGTCGTCGGCCTGGATCCATGGCGAACTCCTGTCGCTCATGCCCTGCTCAGGTATAGCAGGAGGGAGGTGGGGCCAGCGCGGGTCCCCACGGCCTTCGATGCGGGTACTCACCTCCATTTCGTGCCTCCTCCCGCGGGCGCCCCCTGTGGGACAACGAAGAACCTCACCACTGAGGACGGGACTGACGGGGTCCGGGAAGTCGTCGTGGCACCGTTTCCGGTCACAGCGCTCGGAGAACCGACATTTATCGAGAGGGAATAGAAGAGGAGGGCGGCATGCCGGAGAGTCCTTTTGGGTTCCTTCTGGAACTGACCGAGGATCAAGGGAAGGAATGGCTCAGGCGTTATCTCGGAGGAAAGACCACCTTGCCCTCTGTACGGATTCCCTCTGATCTTCGGCCGCTGGAATTCCTCCTCGGGGAAGTCAATCCAATGCCCGACGAGGCGCTCCCCCTCCGGGTCGGGACCCTTGCCGGAGGGCTCCTGGCCGAGGCCATTGCCGAGGGCGCTCACCGGACCGGAGACCCGCGGTGGGTCGAGGCGCTGTTCACCCTGGCGGGATCGCTTCCGGTTTCAGAGGACATCACCGAGTTCATCACGGACCTAGCCGTGACGGGGAGACTGCTGGAAAGCCAGAGAGGGGCTGGGCTGGACCTCCACCTCGTAGCCTTGCGCGCGTTGGTCGCCCACCAGCGCCCTGTCCAGGGGTCGATCGACCGCCTGATCGCGTTCTGGGAGCGGGAACTGGACGACCTCCGCTATGCCCCGATCGCCATCCAGGGGCTCCTGCGGATCTCTGTCGCTGCCGCGATCCGCCACCTTCCGGGGTTCATCAGACGCGCGCAGGCCGCCCACCCTCCTGTTCCTCTGGTCAACACGTTGTTTTCCGTTTCCATTGAGCTGGGCACCGACACGGCGATGTGGGATGACCTGGTGCGGGCCTTTGACGGGTACAAGAAGGAATTCGAGGCGCTCCGGGAGACCTACGGGCAGACGCGATTTCCCGAACGGAATCCCCGAGCGTGGGAGGTCCTTCAAACCCCCCCGCAGCCACACCCCGTGCCTGCCCGCTTCGCCCGCGTTTACTCGCGGCCTGACGACCCTGGGATCCAATCTGCTTGGGCAAATCTGGACAGAGGGTTGTTGGAGCCGCGGGAGCAGATGGCAGCGTAGCCCCCGGATGTACGTCGTCACGTTTTACTCATTCAAGGGCGGAGTCGGCCGGAGCCTCGCAGCCGCCAATATAGCGGTCTCGCTGGCCGATGCCGGGCTGCAGGTGCTCCTGGTGGACTTCGACCTCGAAGCGCCAGGCCTTACCTACCTCCCGGCGCTCGCTCCCAGGCGCGGCGAGCGGCGGGGCGGGGTGGCGGAGCTGATTGCCGACTCCTGGGAGGCGAAGCAGACCCAGGACCCGAAGAATTACCTTTATCATCCCGAAGGATTTGAAGGCCGGCTCGCCGTGATGCCGGCCGGGGCCGTCGGGACGCCGGCCTTCCCCAAGGCGTTTTCCCGGATGAGGGAGTTCTTTGGAGCGGCGTTCGACAAGAAGCAAGGGGCGCCGGGCCTGACCCTCTTCAGAGACTTGAGGCGGGCGTGGGAATTGCTCCGATTTGACTATGTGGTGATCGATTCGCGCACGGGCCTCACGGACATCGGGGGGGTCTGCACCCGGCTCCTCCCCGACCTCGTGGTGCTCTTCTTGGGCCTGGGAGAGCAGGGGCTTGACGGCATCAAGCAGGTCCTGGACCAGGTGGGCCAGGAGACCCTCTACGGGGACCGCCTTGAGGTCCGGCTGGTCGCGGCGATGCTTCCTGAGGGGGAGGAGGCGCTCCTCGAAGAGCGGCTGATCCATGTCGAACACGTTCTCGGCCGGCGGCCAGACTTCTTCTTTCCGATTTTTCCTCCTCTATTTCTCAAGGAGGATGCCAGACATATCGAGCATCCCCGCTCGACACTGGCCCAGGAGTACCAGAAGCTTCGCGACGCGATCAGGGAGGCGAATCGGTGGGACGCTGGATTCAGACTCTCTCGGGCCCGGCTGAGGGTGGCAGAGGCCGACGTGGAGCCCTTAGCCGAGTTGGTCAGGGACTTGCTCAGTTCAGAGGCCGATGAGCTCCCCTCCCAGTCCAGGTGGGAGGCGTTGAGCGATGCAGCGGTCGCCCTTCTTCAGGCGCCGGCCAGGAGCATCGAGGCGAAGCTAAGGGCGGTCGGCCTGGGCACGTCGGCGCTTCGGGAGATCCTCGCCCGCCTGGACCGGTATCAGTACCGGGACCTGTACGGTTCGACCCTGAACAACCTCGCCAACGCGCTCCGGGAGCTGCCAGCGCGGGACGCGGAGGAGCGGGCGGGGTCCGTGAAGGAGGCGGTGGGGTATTACAAGGAGGCGCTCGGGGTCTATACGCGGGACCGCTACCCGGTGGAATGGGCGGGCACCCGGAACAACCTCGCTGGAGCCCTGACGGAGTTGCCGGCGCGGGACGAGGAGGAGCGAGCGGGGTCCGTGAAGGAGGCGGTCGGGTATTACAAGG
>JACQWB010000144.1 GCA_016209385.1 Candidatus Rokuibacteriota bacterium | reverse complement strand
GTACTACCGCAGCCACGGGTTCAGGGAGGTCTATTTCCGGGACGAGATCTTCACGGTCAACCGGAAGCGTACGCAGGAGATCTGCCGGAGGCTGATCGAGGACAGGGTGGACGTGACGTGGATCTGCAACGCGAAGGTGGGGCTGATCGACCAGCCGACGATGGAGCTGATGAAGGCCGCCGGCTGCCATCTCATAAAGTTCGGCGTGGAATCGGGGGTCCAGGAGATCCTGGACCGCGTCGAGAAGGGCTTCAAGGTGGAGGAGACCGCCGAGACGTTCAGATGGGCACGGGAGGTTGAGATCGACACCCATGCCCACGTGATGCTGGGGATGCCCGGAGACACCCGGGAGACCATTCAGCGGACCATCGAGTTCGTCAAGGAGATCGGCCCGAGCACGGCGACGTTCGGGATCTGCACGCCGTACCCCGGGACCCCGCTGTTCGACTGGGTGGCGGAGCGGACGGGCAGGCTCGGAGACGGCGCAGACATCGACCTGTCGGTCCTGCACACGACCGCGCCGTTCAACGAGCTTTATACCGATCTAAGCCCGAACGAGCTCGAGCAGAGCATCCGCCGGGCCTATCGGAAATTCTACCTCCGTCCCGGATACATCGCCTCGAGGGCTGCCAAGATCTCAACCCTGGGGGAGCTCAAGCGGGTGGTGATCGCCGGCGCGAAGATCTTTGATTTCACCGTCCGCGGTGATCAGTGAGGGTTGTCCCGGGCTTGCGTGTGATGGATCCAGCGAAGATCACGGTCATCATTCCCGCCTACAATGAAGAAGGGGAGATCCGAGAGGTCCTTGCGTCTGTCCGCTCGGTCAGCGATCGCTTCGAGGTGATCGTCGTGGACGACGGATCGACGGATCGGACGGCCGAGGTGGCGAAGAGCGAGGGGGCCCGGGTGATCAGCCACCCGTACAACATGGGGAACGGCGCGGCGATCAAGACCGGGGTCCGGGCAGCCAGGGGGGAGATCCTGGTTCTCCTCGATGCGGATAACCAGCACCCTCCTGAGGAGATCTCTCGCCTCCTGGACGAGATGGTGCGGTACGATATGGTGGTCGCGGCGAGGACGGGGAGATCCGACGAATCGCCCGTGCGGCGGTTTGGAAACTGGTGTATGACCAGGGTGGCGCGGTATCTCAGCGAGATGCCCATCGCCGATCTGACCTCGGGCTTCAGGGCCATCCGCCGGGCATGCATGGAGGAGTTCCTCCACCTGCTGCCGAATCGGTACTCCTACCCCACGACGATCACCCTGTGCATGTTCCGCTCGGGGTACGGGGTGAAATACGTGCCCCTGGCGCGGGCCCGGAGGCGGGTTCGAGGGCGGAGCCATATCCAGCCGATTCGGGACGGCCTGCGGTTCCTCATCATCATCCTCCGGATGATCATGCTGTTCGACCCCCTGAAGATCTTCCTGCCCCTCAGCCTGGGGTTGATCGGCGTGAGCCTGGTCCTCCTGGGCTATCACCTGGTCATATTCAGTCGGGTGAAGGAATCCTTCGTTGTGGTGGCCGTGATCGGCTGCATGACCTTCCTGGTCGGGCTTCTTGCGGACCAGATCGCCCTGCTTCGGAGAGAGCGGAGGTGACGTGTGACGGGCTGGCCCGGCTTCGCTCCGCACGGGGCGGGCCTTTTGGGCTGGATGATCGCGCCGAAGATCGTGCGCTTCAGCGATGCGGTCTGACCGTGTCGTCCGCAGGAGAGGGGGCACGGAACTGGGGCTCGCAGGCAGGGTTCAATCCAGGACCTCAGATGACCCTGGGGCCGTGCTCGATGACCTGCTGCTCGTCCTGCCCGGCCCCGCAGGCCAACAGGTGCTGGCCGTTGGTGGGCCCATCCCGCCAAGGCTTGCATGGGAGCTGTCAACACGAGGATGCCGGGTTGCACGGCTAGAAGAGGTGCCCCCCGCGGGCAGGCGAGAGGGTCCGGGGAAGGACGGCTCTGGCCAGGGGACAAAGCCATGGGGCTCTTTTCCTTTTCAGGACGGCAGCTTCCATCTGGTGCTCTGGGTGGGAGGGCTCTCCGGTCGGACCTTGCTGGAGGGCCCGCTCGGGGAGGTCTGGCGGGTGTTGTGCCCGGGGGGTCGGGCCTGCCTCGTCTTGGAGAATGAGCTCTCCCTCGTGGGGCCTGGCTGGCCTCGACTCGGAATGCCCGTCTGGCCCCGGGCGCGGTCTGCGCTGTTGAGCGCGGGGTTTCGCCGGAGCGAGACCTACGGGTTATTTCCATACCTGGGGCGAAACCAGGCCTTGGTTCCCCTGGAGGGCAGAGGACCTGTTTGGTTCTTTCTGAAGTATCTGGTCTCACCGGCAGTAACCTGGCGCCGCTCAGCGCTGCTTCGCCTTCTGATGTGGTGCGGGGGCAAGTACCTGATCGCTCCGTGGTACTTGGTCATCGGCGAAAAGCCGGACCGTGTCCATCAATGATTGAGGAATTCCTGCTCGCCTCCTGGCCCGACCTCTCCACAGAGCCCCGACCGCGAAGGCTCAGGTTATTGAGGCTGGGAGCGCGCTCGGGAGGCCGATCCTCTGTATCATGGCTCGTGTTCTGTAATGACAGGGAAATTCCGTCTTTCCTGGTGAAGGTCAGCTCCGACCCTTCATACCGCGAGGGGATCGATCGGGAGTACCGAAATTTTTCGACAATTTATCTCCGTCTGCGGTCGTGCCGTGCGACGGTCCCCCGGCCTCTCCTGTGCGCAGACCTCAATGGACGTCGGCTCCTTTGCGAGACGGTTGTGCTCGGGCGCCCGCTCGGAGGGCGGACCTTCAGGCACTACGAATGGTACAGGAGATACCGCGTATCCCGGTTCGTCTCATGTGCGCTCGAGTGGTTGAGCCTGTTTCACGCCGAAACCAACGTCGGCGAGGCCGTGATCGACGATTGCTTCATCGACCGGGCCTTCAAGGATACGGTGCGGAGGGTCATGGAACGCTTTGCGAGTACGCTCCGGGGATACGAGCCGGATCTGGAGGAGCTCCCGCGCAGGGCTGTGCGCTTTCTGGGAACCCGGATTCCGATAGGCGCTGTTCACGGGGATTTTACCCACGCGAACGTGCTGTTGAGAGAGGACTCGGTGGCGGTGGTGGACTGGGAGGATTGCCAGTCGAGTGGTCCGCCGTTCCGCGACCTCTTCTTTCTGGCGTGCCAGCTCGCCCTGGACTACTATGGGACGATGGCCGAGGAGGAGAGCTTCAGGAGGTTTTTCCTGCAGGAGGGTGGGGGAGGAGATCTTGTGCTTCGCCTGATGGAGGGGTACGCGCGCGAAGCCGGCTTCGATCCCCGGCTGCTCCTCCTTATGTTGCCCCAGTTCCTTGGGGAGATGCTCCTGTCGGAGTTACCCGAGCATCGGGCTCGCGAGACGTTCCTGTTCGCGTCGGTGCCGTGCATACGAGTGGCCCTCGAGCTGCAGCGAAGGATCTGGCAGTGAGGGAGACCGCTCGGGACTGAGGGTGGAGATCTCATGGCCGGGAAGAAGTCGGGAGTGGTCCTCATCACGGGCGGGACGGGGCTTCTCGGCCACGCGCTGGTGGGAACGAACCGGGGCCGCCATGAGGTGGTCGCGGTCCACCTGCGCGAGCACCGGGTGGAAAATGCCCGGGCGCGATACGGGCGGGTGGATTTGCGGGCGCGGGAGGAGGTAGCGCATCTGTTCCGCCAGTTCGATGTGGACGTGGTGATTCACACGGCCGGCATCGGGGTCGTGGATTACGTGGAGCGCCACCCTGGGGAGGCCTGGGAGGCCAACGTGAAGACGACCGCCCACATCGCGGAGGCGTGCGAGGCGAGGGGGGCCCGGCTGGTCTTCATCTCGAGCAACGCCGTCTTCGACGGCACGGCGGCTCCGTATGCCGAGGAGGCCCCCACCAACCCGATCCACAGATATGGCGCGATGAAGGTGGAGTGCGAGAAGATCGTTCAGGGCCTTGGGGAGGCCTGCACGATCGTCCGGCCGATCCTGATGTATGGATGGCACCTGCCATGCGCGAGGATGAATCCCGTGACATGGCTTCTCGGGAAGTTGAGGGGTGGGGAACAGGTCCGTCTCGTTACGGATGTGCGGGAAAACCCGCTGTCGAGCCGGTGGTGTGCGGAGGCGGTCTGGGCGCTGGTGGAGGCGGAGAGGTCCGGGATCTTTCACGTCGCGGGTCGCGATACTGTCAGCCGCTACGAGCTAGGCCTGGCTGTCGCGGAGATCTTCTCGCTGGATCCGGAGAAGATCGTCCCGGTGGGCAGCCCCGCGTTTCCAGAGCTAGTCCTTCGTCCCCCTAACACCTCGCTGTCGACCGAGAAGCTTGAACGAGAGCTGGGGCTGCGGACGCTGGGACTCCGAGAGGGCCTGCACGGCATGTCGGAGCAGGACCCGGCCAGCGGCTGTCGACATCCCGATGGCCTGTGATGGGCTGACGCCCTCACGGGGGAGATGAGGGTGCCTCAGGATGCCTCTGGTGAGTGTGGTCATCCCGGCGTACAACGGAGCCCTGTACATCCAGGAGGCCCTGGACAGCGTTTTCCGCCAGACCGGCGTGGAACTGGAGGTCATCGTCGTCGATGACGGGTCGACCGATGGCACGGGGGAGGTAGTCCGAAACTACAGAGGAGGCCCCGTAACCTACCTGCGCCAGCCAAATCGGGGGAACTCGCACGCGCGCAATCGCGGGATCCTGGCTTCCTCTGGCGAATTCATCGCGTTCCAGGATCAGGATGACATCTGGCTCGATGGAAAGCTCGCGGCCCAACTGCCGCTTTTTGAGGGGCGCCCGGAGGTAGGCCTCGTTTACTCCGACACCTATCTGCTTCGTGATTCCCGGTTTCTCCCCGACACCATTTTTCGTCGCTTTTCTCCCCATCGGGGGAGGGCTTTTGGAGAACTGTTCTTGGGGTCGTTCATTCCGATGCAAACGGTCGTCGCAAGGCGGTCGTGTCTGGAGGAGGTCGGGCTCTTCAACGAGCGCCTACGTATCGGCGGTGACTACGACCTCTGGCTGAGGGTCGCCGCGCGGTACGAACTGGAGTTTGTCAGGACCCCCCTGGCGGCCTATCGGATTGACGGGACGGGGACCAGCAGAAACCAAGAGGTGGCGCTCACGGAGATGATCTGGATCCTGGAGTCGATATCTCGGGACTTCCCGGATCTCGTGGGGGCCCTCGGACGACGGGCGAGGCGCCGCTTGGGCGACCTGCACCGCCAGCTCGGACAGGTGTACCTTGAGGCCGGCAACCTTGAGAGGGCCCGGCAGGCCTTGCAGCGGAGCCTGCAGCTCGACCCGGCGGCCTGGAAGGCCTACCTGCTCTACCTGGTCTCCCTCACCGGCGGTGGCGCTGGCCTACGGCTCCTGCGGGGCATGCGGAGCCGGGGCTGACGTCCTGGAGGGGCGGGACCGGTGCGTTGGGTGACGCATCATGGCCTGCGCATCGTCGGCCTGGTGCTTCTGATCATGATCCTGCCGCGGCTGGACTTGGCCGGGATGGCGCGCCGGATGAGTTCGCTCCAGCCGGGGAACGGGCTGCTGGCGGCGCTCCTGTTTGTCGGCCTTATCGTCGTTCGATCGTGGCAGTGGCACCAGATCATCCGGCTGTTCGGCGGCCGTTCGACCATGCCGGTTGCTTTTGCGAGTCTGTGGATTGGATTGTTTTGGGGCATGCTGACGCCGGGTCACGTGGGGGAGTTCGCCAGGGCCCTGCACATGAGCCGACTGGGGGTGCGGGGCGGGGCAGCGGTCCTGGCGGTCGTCAGTGAGCGGGGGGTTCACCTGTGGGTCCTCTTGGTGCTGGCTGCGGTCGCGCTGCTCTCCAGGCCCGGGGAAGTCAGTCCCTGGGCGATGATCGTTTGCGGCCTGGCGGGGTGTGTGGTGGCGGGTTGTGCGCTCAGGGGGATGGCCTATTCGCCGGCTCACCGGTTCATGGAGCGGCCCCTACGAGGCCTTCGCCAGACGAGTCCGATCAGGCGTCTCGGAGATGCGGTCCTCGAGCAGGCGGGACGCCTCTCGCGGATATCCATGAGGGCTTGGATCGAGGTGGCGGTGCTCTCACTGGGCTCGTGGGTGCTGACGGGGTGCCTGTCGTGGAGCCTCGCGCGGGGGGTCGGGATCGGCCTGACATGGGCAGATGGGGTGGGCTATATGGCGGTGGGATCGGTGGTCTCCATTGTGCCAGTTTCCGTGCTGGGGCTGGGCACGCGGGACGCTGCAATGATCCTGCTCTTCGAGCGGGGAGGGCGGAGCTGGGAGGAGGCGGTCGTCTTCTCGAGCATCCTGCTCCTCATCACGGTCGTGAACTTGTTGCTCGGGCTGGTGGTGTGGTACGTTTCAGAGCGCTCTCTGCTCCGCGAAAGCTCGCTGGGAAGTCGTGGCAGCTGATGGCCCGAACCCGGGGAGGTTGTTTGAGGGACGCGTGAAGACGGCATGGCCAGTCCAGGGATCGAGGGTCCAATTCGAGCGGAGGGTGACCGAGGATGACGTCGAGGCTTTTGCACGCCTGACCGGGGATCGCAATCCGCTCCATTTCGATCCGGAGACCGCCCGTCGGGCTGGCTTCGGCGGCCCGCTCATCCAGGGCATGCTTATGGCCGGCCTGTTCTCGCGACTGGTTGGGGAGGGGCTCGGGGGGCTGACCCTGTACCTCACGCAGGACCTCGCATTCAAGCGCCCGGCCGTGATCGGGGAGACGCTTCTGGTCCAGGGAGAGGTCATCGCCGTGCATGGGAGCGTTGGCGTGGTCGACCTCAGGACCAGGATCATCTCCCAGAGCGGCGAGCTGTTGGTGGAGGGACAGGCCAGGATCAAGGTGTTGGGGGCGCTGACGCCGGTTGCCAGGGGCGAAGGCCAGTGATCATGGCAGGGGACGCGGGACGGGTAGACCTGGCCGGCCATGTGGCGCTGGTGACCGGAGGAAGCCGAGGGATCGGGGCGGCAACGGCTCGGATCCTGGCGGCCCACGGGGCAAGTGTCGGGGTGAACTACCGGGCGGATCAGGCCGGGGCCGATTCGGTGGTGAGGGCCATCGAGACAGGCGGCGGGCGAGCGATGGGGCTCCAGGCCGATGTGTCGAAGCGGGAAGAAGTAGAGCGGATGGTGGAACAGCTCCTCGCAACCTTCGGCCGAATAGACATCCTGGTGAACAACGCAGGGGCCCCCGCCCCCCTCCGCGGCCTCCTGGAGACGGACTGGAGCGCCTTTCAGGAAGCGATCGACGTCGGCGTGCGGGGGGCCTTCGAGTGCATGAAGGCCGTCGCCGGGCCCATGGTCTCGCGGGGATCGGGGCACATCATTAATGTTGCAACGGTGTACGCTGTTGGGAGCCCGCCGCCCCGGCTGGCTCCATACGTCACTGCCAAGCATGCCCTGGTCGGCCTGTCGAAGGCGGCCGCCGTCGAGCTCGGACCGCACGGGATCACCGTGAACCTGGTCTCCCCCGGCCTGACCGAGACGGAGTTCACGGCCCGGGTGCCGCAGAAGCTGAAAGAGATCGTCGCCGGTCAGACCCCCCTGCGACGGAATGCGACCCCGGACGATGTGGCTCGGGTGATCCTGTTCCTCGCCGGAGGGCACGCTGCTTTCCTGACGGGGGTGAATGTCCTGGTCTGCGGCGGTCAGGTGATGCTCTGAGGTGACGGGGCGGGCGCGCGTGACTACACAGGGGTCTTCGGTGCGAGTGGCGTTCCTGAGCAACTTCACGATCTCGCCCCTGGCCGAGGAAGTCAGGAACTGCTGCCACCACGCCGGGATCGCCGTCGAGATGTATGTCGGGAAGCTGGGCCAGGCCCACCAGGAGGTCCTCGACCTCCAGAGTGGCCTTTACCGGTTCGCGCCCCAGGTCACCGTGCTGGCGCTTCACCCGGAATTCCTGGCCCCAGACCTCTGGGGGCAGCTCCCGCGCCTCACGCCGGGAGAGCGGGAGGCCCGCCTGGGGGAGCTGCTCGGCGAGGTCTGCACGATCGCGTCGGAGATCGTCAGGCGGCTGGGGGGGATGGTCCTGGTGCACAACCTGCCCGTGCCGGCATTCTCCCCCTTCGGGGTACGCGATTTCCGGGAGGCGCCGGGTCAGAAAGAGCTTTTTCACCGTTTCAACCTGGAGCTGGCAGCACACCTGCGCCCGGTGCCGCAGGCCTTTGTGCTCGACTACGATGGCGTGGCGGCGCGCTACGGCAAGGACCGCATGACGGATCCCAAGATGCACTTCCTGGGCGCACTGGAGATGACGCCTGGATTCCTCAACCTGCTGGCGCGCGAGCACCTTCGGTACCTGAAGCCTTTGTGTGGCCTGGTGCGGAAGTGTATCGTCCTGGATCTCGACAACACCCTCTGGGGCGGCGTCGTGGGGGAGGTCGGCGTGGGGGGACTGGCCTTGGGGCCGGTGCCTCCCGGCAACGCGTTCCTGGCGTTCCAGCAGGCGCTGGCGAACCTGTCCCAGCAGGGGGTGCTCCTCGCCATCAACAGCCGGAACAACATGGCCGATGCGATGGAGGCCATCCGCGAGCACCCGCACATGGTGCTGCGGGAGGAGCAATTCGCCGGGATCCGGATCAACTGGCAGGACAAAGTCTCCAACATGCGGGAGCTGGCGACTGAACTGCGGCTCGGCCTTGATAGCCTCATCTTCATCGATGACGATCCCGCTGAACGGCTGGCCATGCGCCTGCGGCTCCCAGAGGTCCTGACCCCTGAGTGGCCCTCCGACCCGGCCCGGTATCCGCGCGCGCTTCAGGAGCTGGATGAGCTGGAGAGCCTGGGCATGACGGAGGAGGACCGGGGTCGTGCGGCGTTCTATCACGCAGAGCGGGAGCGGGCACATCTTCGCGGAGAGGCGGCGACCCTGGAGGAATACCTGGCTCGCCTGGAGATGCGCGCGCGGGTCGCCGATCTGACAGCATCAGACTTCCCTCGGGCCAGCCAGCTTACCCTCCGGACGAACCAGTTCAATCTCACGGGAGGGCGCTATGCGGAGGCGGACCTGAGGAGGGTGCTGGGGGACGGTTCGCGGGGACTGGGCCTCTGGCTCCGTGATCGGTTCGGAGAGAACGGACTCGTCGGCCTCTGCCTGCTGGCGCCTCGCGGCCGGGCATGGGAGATCCTGGGCTTCTGGATGAGCTGCCGGGTACTCGGTCGGGGTGTGGAGCAGACCCTGCTCGCGGTCGCGCTCGAGGAGGCGCGCAGGGGTGGCGCTGAGGCCGTGGAGGGGACCTTTGTGCCCACCGCCAAGAACGCGCCCGCGGCGGCCTTCTACCCGCAGCAGGGGTTTGAGCCGGTGGAGGCAGGGGGGCTCCGGTTCCGGCTTCCCCTGCAACGCCCGCTCCCACCTGTGCCGCCCTGGGTCAAGCTGGAGCCGTGATGGATGAGATGGACCGGCGCTTCAGAGAGGCCGTGGCCGAGGTCCTGAAGGTAGCTCCGGAGCAGATCAACGACGAATCCTCGCCAAAGACAGTCCCGTCATGGGACTCCCTGAACCATCTCCTCCTCGTGGCGCACCTCGAAACCGTCTTCGATACAGAGATGACGACCGAGGAGGTGGTGGGGATAGGCTGTATAGCGGATCTCAGGAAGATCCTGGAAGCGCATGGCGTGCGGTTCTGATGGGACTGCCGTGCTCGTTCTCCCCCATGCCTTTGTGGAATCCATCAAGCCCTGCGGGGAGGAAGACCGCGCCTCCGTCCTGGCCCTGTGCGCTGAGGCGTTTGGCCGAGCTGTCGCCGAACGGCTGACGCTTCTGTGGGAGTGGCTGGGGCGGAACCCTTGCCGGCGGGATGGCGAGGCGCTCTTCTGGGGTTTGTGGCTGTCAGGTCAGCTCGCGGGCGTGATGGGGCGCATGCCGCTCGTTCTCAGCGTCGGAGCGGAGGAGGCCCCGGGCGCGTGGTCGAGCATGCTCATGGTCCGGGCAACGCTTCAGCGTCGCGGGATCGGCGGGCTCCTGATGGAGCATTTTCGACGCACCTGCCCGGTGGGCCTGCTGATGGGGCTATCCTGGGATGCGCACCGGCTAGGGCTAGGGCTTGGATTCCATGAGGTCGCGCCCCTCCGATGGCTGCTCCGCCCGATGGGGCTACGGGGGCTGATCGGGCCCTGGCTCTCGCGCCTCGGCCGGAGGGGCCTGGCGGAACGGATCCCCCGGCTGCCGTTTCCAAAGCTTCCCCGATCGGGCGTCACGGACATTCGCGTCCGCGAGGTGACAGGGTTCGATGGGAGGACGGCGGTCCTGTGGCGGCGCGCCGTCACGGCGGGACGGGTAGGTGCGCGCCGTGATGCAGCGTATCTCAACTGGAAGTACCGGGATCATCCTTCTACGCGCTACCGGATGCTGGAGGCCGAGAGGGGGACGGAGCTCAAGGGCCTGGCCGTCCACCGTACAGTGGAGACAGGTGCGCTCCGGATCGGCACCATCGCCGAACTCGGGTGCGATCCGGGAGCGGACGGAGTGGTCGGAGCGCTCCTGGACGCGATTCTCGACAGATTCAGGCAAGAGGGGGTCGACCTGGTCAGGGCGCTGACCCTGGATCCTTCGACCGGCAGGGCCCTGCGGAGGGCCGGATTCTTCCCCGTTCGCCTCTCCGCCGGACTCCTCGTGCACGCGCCCGACGACGTGCTGAAAAGGATCTCCTCACCCCGACGCTGGATCCTGACGCATGGTGATTCGGACCTGGAACAATGGCTGTAGGGCCTGCCAGCCCTGAGCAGGCGGCCGCCTCTGCAGCTCGCCGGATACCCATGGGGCGGGGCGATGCGGTTCCCCGTGGCGTGAGGATCAGGAGGGGCGTGAGCGGCCTCGTCAGGCTCCTGAGGGGCGGGGGCCGGCCGCCGGCACCAGGGCTGATCGTCCTCATGTACCACGCGATCGACGACCGCCGGGACCATGACCAGCTTGCGCTGAGTCGGACCCTGTTCCGGCAGCAGATGGGATGGCTCCGGGAACTGGGGTATCCGGTCGTGCCCCTGCAGGCGGGAGCGGCTGCGCTGGGAACGGGGACCTTGCGTTCGACCGTGGTCGCGCTCACCTTCGACGACGGCTACCTGTCGCTGTACACGGAGGCTTTTCCGATCCTCCAGGAACACGGATATCCTGCGACGGCCTTCCTGATCGGGGAGGTGATCGAGCGGGGCGGGTGCGCCACGGGGATGCCTGAACGGCTGGGTCCGGCCATGGAGTGGCGACACGCGCGCGAGATGCTCAGGCATGGCATCACGTTCGGGTCCCACAGCATGACGCATCGGAACCTGGCGCGCCTGCCACTGGACCAGGTACGCTTTGAGATCGGTGAATCCAAGCGGATGATCGAGGACCGGCTGTCGATGGCGGTCACGGATTTCGCCTACCCATACGGCTCCTATGGCTCCTTTAGCGAGGCCACGACCCGGATCGCCCGGGAGTGCGGGTTCGCCACAGTGAGCACGACGGTGGCCGGACACAACCGCCGCCCCGGGGATGTCTGGCGACTCAGGCGGCTGAGGATCTCCTGGACTGACGGGTCTCGGCGTGAGATCGGGAAGCAGTGCGGGGGGTGCTACAACTGGTATGCTCTCTATCAGCGGCTACAGGGGTGGTGGGCCGGCCCCCGAGGCAGGGCGGGGCGCCTCACGGCCGGGAAGGTGATAGGCGCCGGGAGAGGGCGGTGAAGGTCTTCGTGACTGGCGCCGCGGGGATGCTGGGGGCGGCGTTGTGCCCCGAGCTGGTGGGCCGCGGCTACAAGGTCATCGCCACAGGCAGGCAGTCGGGCGGAGGAGTCGACGTCTGTCTGGATGTCCGCGATCTCCACGCCGTCATGGCTGTGACCAGGGAGATCGCGCCAGACCTGGTCGTCCACCTCGCGGCGGAGACCGACGTCGACCGGTGCGAGCTGCACCCGGACGACGCGTTCCGAACCAACGCGCTCGGGACCGAGAACGTGGCGCTCGCCTGTAGGAAGGTGGGGGCCGCCCTGATTTACCTCAGCACGGCCTGGGTCTTCGACGGCTTGAAACTGGAGCCCTATTGCGAGTTCGATGTCCCGAACCCGATCAACGTCTACGGGCGGTCAAAGCTGGAGGGCGAGGAGGCGCTACGACGCCTCCTGGGAGAGCATTTCATCATCCGGGCGAGCTGGATGGTGGGGGGAGTTGAGCGTGACAAGAAGTTCGTGGCCAAGATCGCCAGGCTGATCCTCCGCCAGGATGAAGTCCTGGTCGTGAACGACAAGTGGGGAAGCCTCACGTTCACCTTCGACCTGGCGCAGGCGATCTGCGACGTAGTGGGGACAGGCCGATACGGGTTGTACCACGCTGTCAACCATGGCTACTGTACGCGATACGAGGTCGCCCGCGCGATCGCCGAGGAGCTGGGACGGGCTGAAGTGGTGCGGATCACGCCCGTGTCCTCAGCGCATTTCCCTCTCCCGGCGCCGCGGCCGCGCTCCGAGATGCTGCGGAACTATCGGCTTGAGCTTCTGGGCCTGGATCAGATGCCTCCATGGCAGACCTCACTCAAGCGCTATCTGCAATTGGCGAGACGCGCGTGGCAGGACGCGGAGTGACCAGCGGCCCCAGGAATGCCGACCCCGTTATCCGGTACTTCGATGAGGTAGCGCAGGATTACTTGGGGGCCTACGGGCCGACGGAGACTGGCGCCCGCTCCTTCCTGTTCCGGGAGCGGCGACGGGCCGCCCGTGATCTGCTTGGTTCCCTCCCGGGTGGAATCATCGCTGACGTCGGGTGTGGTCCGGCCATCTTCGCGGGCCCGGAGCTGGCGGGTTTCCGCTGGATCTTCATCGATCTGTCGGAGGGGATGATCCGGCAGGCGAAGCGGCACCTCGAGCGTGCTTGGGGAGCAGCGAGGCCGCCAGTAGCCTGCGTGGTGGGAGACGTTGAGCGCCTCCCGCTCCGGGGCCAATGCGTGGATGCTGTGATCTGCCTGGGGGTTCTGGACTACGTCGCCGACCACCGGCTGGTCCTGCAAGAGGCCTTCCGCGCGCTGAGGCCTGGCGGAACGCTCATCGTCTCGATTCCCAACCGGCGTAGCCTGCTGGGTTTAAGCTACCGGTTGACGCGGGTCGTGCTCGGTCCGCTGGTCCGCCGTATCCGTCTCCTGGACCGCTACGTCCCGCCGACCAGCCTGCTGAGACAGCCTGGCCTGCGGGTGAGGGAGTACCTGGTCCCTCGGATAGCAGCGGAGATGGAGAGGATGGGGTTCGGGCTCCAGGAGATCCGATGGCTCGGGTTCCTCTGCCCACTGGCCAGAAACTGGCAGATCCAGAGGCTCTCCCGGCTTGCCCGATGGCTCGCGAAGACCCTCCCCGTCTGGCTGAGCGGGTGGCTTGCCCGTACTTGCATGATTGCAGCCAGGAAGCGGGGCAGCTGAACGCCGACGGCCCAACCTTTGCCGGCCTCAACCCCGCGCGCCGAGGACCTCCCGGTAGAGCGCCAGGTACTGCTCGGCCACGTGCTCGATGGGGAACCGCTCCTCGATGGTCCAGCGCGCGGCGCGTCCCAGTTCCTTCCGGAGTCGAGGGTCAGCAAGGAGTTCCCGGAGACCCTTCGCCAGCTCCTCCTTCTCTCCTGGCGTGAAGAGCAACCCGTTGACTCCGTTGTCGATCACCCAGTCCGTGATCCCCGGCAGCCGCGAGGCCAGGCAGGGTAGCCCTGTGGCCATGGCCTCGAGGAGGGCGTTGGGGAGCCCCTCACGCAGGGAAGAAAGGACGAAGAGATCGGAAGCCCGCAGGTACTGCTCGATCTCCGGGGTCCGCTCGACAAATCGCACCTCATCCTCGGCCCCGAGCCGCCGGACCTCACCACGGATCCAGCAGACCAGGGAGGGGTCCACCTCGTAGTGCCCGGGTACGGTGGCGCCGATGAGCAGGAGGGTGGAACGATGGCCCTCGGCCCGGACCTGCTTCCAGGCCTCCAGCAGGGTGCCACTTCCTTTCTCGCGGGAGAAGTGCCCGACGTAGGTGAGCACGGGACGATCCTCGGGCAGGCCGAGCTTCAGCCGCAGGGACCGTACCTCCCCGGGATCCCGGGGGGGACGGAACCGTCCTGTGTCCACGCCGTTGGGGATCACAGCCAGGCGCTCGGTCGGCATCCCGGCAGCGAGGTAACGGGCGGTGAGGGCGGGACTCAGGCTCACCACACGGTCAGCGAAGGCGAGTGCCCGACACCAGATCCATCCATCGAAGCGGCCCCGGAGGGTCAGGGGATCATCGGCCCCGGCCGATGTCAGAAGGATCAGCGTCGGCTTGCGGCAGGCTTTGGCCAGGATCAGGAACAGGAGGATCTTCTGGGAAAGGCCATGGAGGTGGACGATGTCGGTGGCACTCCGGTATCGCGCAAAGATCCGGAGCATTCGGGGCAGCGCCGCGAGCTTTTCCCAGGGGCGTTTGAGCCGGATCAGCACACGCTCCACCGGGACCCCATCAACGCGGTCCATGCAGAGGTTCTGAGGCTCGTGGGTCGTGGCCATGATCACGAAGCGGACTCGACCACTAAGGGCACGCACGAGAGTCCGGCATTGCGCCGCCCCGCCGCTCACCTCGGGGTGGTACGCGCCAATCACCATCATCACCCCGCATTCGTCCTTGCTCCGCATTATTCCCATTAAGATGGACGCGGAGCGGCTCTGTCAAGTTGCTTCATCGCGGATTCCTCGCCAAGTTTCGAGATCTGAGAGACAGGAGGCGTCCCAGGTCTTGCAGGAGGAGCTTCCTGGTAGCTTCGGCCGTGCGTCGCCGGAATTGCAGGGCCTGGGCGATTGCCGCGCTGGCGTGCATCTGGCCCCCCGTCGTCTGGTCCAGGCCGACCAGCGGAAGGCCCTGGGTGTTGAAGCAGCCATCGAGATCGTGGAGGAACACCTGGCGGTTCCGCCGCTGTCCAGGTGTCCGAGATCTGGATGAAACGTCCCACGGTGTTGCCCACCTTAAGTGGGGAGGACAAAGGATTGACCGAGATCTGCCGGCTAAGTATTATGGAAAGGTGCGCCTGTAGCTCAGCTGGATAGAGCGCCGGACTACGAATCCGTAGGTCGGGGGTTCGACTCCCTCCAGGCGCGCCATCTCTTTCTGGACCGTTCCGGGTGGCTCAGGATGCCGGTCCATGCCCCCGGCCGGGATGCCCCGATCCATGCGAAGAAGCGGGCGTTCCATGCTCCGGGCCACAAGGGATATGATGAGGGCCCGATGTAGAGCCTGGGGCCCATTTCGTTTGACAAATCGAGGGGTTTCGGCTATACATGTACATCTTCTGACGAGAAGGGCCGGGACCTGATGAAGAGCGTATCGATGTCGGCGAGTCCGGCGCGCAGTGATCGGGGTAAGCCGGAAGTCGTCCTGATCTTCCCCAAGACCATCGAGCTCGACTTCATCAGCGTCGACATTCCCTATTCGATCTTTTTCGTCGGAAGCTACCTCAGCCAATGCGGCTACTCCGTCAAGCTTTTCGACCAGCGCAAGACCTCATTCCGCGCCATGC
>JACQWB010000143.1 GCA_016209385.1 Candidatus Rokuibacteriota bacterium | reverse complement strand
TCACGAAGCTCGCGCAGATTCCCCTCCGGGATGCACTGAAGCCCCATCTTGAGCACGATGTTCGGGATGATCGACACGAGGTTGGCGTTGCCGCACCGCTCACCGTAGCCGTTGATCGTGCCCTGGACGTGGTTCACGCCCTCCGCGACCGCGGCGAGCGAGTTGGCGACCGCGCATTCGGTGTCGTTGTGCACGTGGATACCGAGCGGCGTCGCCGGCTTCACCATCTTCTTCACCTCTCGGAGGATCTCGGTGATCTCGTAGGGCAGGCTTCCGCCGTTGGTGTCGCAGAGAACGAGACAGTGGGCACCGGCGG
Organism: Candidatus Rokuibacteriota bacterium; assembly: GCA_016209385.1. NCBI lineage: Bacteria > Candidatus Rokuibacteriota > Candidatus Rokuibacteriota bacterium. Next base: position 6,503 of record JACQWB010000143.1, on the reverse strand, counting down.
CTTCGGCGGTGAGAAGCGTGCGAAGCGCGTACTCCCGGTTGCGCTTGAAGCCGTCGAAGAAATGCTCGGCGTCGTAGATCACCTCTTCGAAGTGCTTGAGGAGGAAGCGGATCGACTCGCCGATCATCGCCAGGTTCTCTTCGAGCGTGGTCCCGAGGGCATGGGTCACGTGGAAGTCCCAGGACTTCCCGAAGATGGTGACGACGGGCGGCCCGGCCTCGACCAGCGCTTGCAGGTTGGTGTCCTCCTCCGCGCGCACGCCGGGGCGCCGCGTGGCCCCGAACGCCGTGATCTTCGCGGTCTTGAACACCGCGTCCTGGACGCGCTTGAAGAAGCGCAGATCCTTGGGGTTGGATCCGGGCCAGCCAGCCTCGATGTAGTGGATGCCGAGCGCGTCCAGCCGCTGGGCGATGCGGACCTTGTCCTCCATCGAGAAGGCGACGCCTTCCCCCTGCGTGCCGTCCCGGAGCGTGGTGTCGTAGACCTTGACCAACCGCTTCATGGCAGCCTCCAGCTTCGATAAGGGTAACCGCCATGATGGCGGAGAGAAGGTGGCCCTGTCAAGAAACGCGGGATCGCGGCGTCAGACCACGCCGTCGGCCCTGAGCCGGGCAATCTGGGCCGGACTGAGCTTGAGGAGGCGTGTCAGGATCTCCTCGGTGTGCTGGCCGAGCAACGGCGGCGGCACGGTCGCGGCGCCGGGCGTGTCCCACAGCCGGATCGGAACGCCGAAGAACGTGACCGCGCCGGCCTTGGGATGCGGCAGGGACACGATCATACCACGCTCTCTCAGATGCGGGCTCTCGCAGACCTCGGCCACGCTCTTGATCCGTCCCGCGGGCACGCCGGCCTTGTCGAGGCGGTCGAGCCACTCCGCGGCGGGCCGCTCGCCGAGAATCCCGTTGAGGAGCGGAACCAGCGCCCCCCGGTTCGCCACGCGCTGGGACTCGCTCGCAAAGCGCGGGTCGCCCGAGAGGTCCGGGTGCCCCACGGCCTGGCAGAAGCGTTCCCAGAGTGGGTTGTTGGCGACACCGATAGTGAGGTAAGCATCCGCCACCTTGAAGACTTCGTACGGCACGATCGACGGGTGCTGGTTGCCGCGCCGCGTAGGGCGCTGGCCCGTGGCGAAGTAGATCCCGGCCTGGTAGGTCAGGAGTGAGGCCATCACATCCAGCATCGCCACCTCGACCTTTTGCCCCCTCCCGCTGCGCCGTCTCGCGTAGAGGGCGAGGACGATGGCGTGGGCCGCCGCCATCCCTGCAACGAGATCGGCGATCGAGGTCCCGACCTTCACCGGCGGGCCGTCGGGGAAGCCGGTGAGGTCCATGAGCCCGGACTCACCCTGAACGATCAGGTCATACCCCGGCCGTCCCGCCTCGGGCCCGGACTCGCCAAAGCCCGAGATCGAGCAGTAGACGAGCCGTGGCTGGCTCCGCTTCAACGCCGCGTAGCCGAAGCCCAGCCGCTCCAGGGTGCCCGGCCTGAAGTTCTCCAGAAGCACGTCCGACCGGGCGATCAGCCGCCGGAGGAGACGCTGGCCCTCGGGAGCCTTCAGGTTGAGCGTGAGGCTCTTCTTGTTACGGTTCACCGCGAGAAAATACGTCGCTTCGCCCCCCAGGAAGGGAGGCCAGGTGCGCGTGTCGTCGCCCTTCCCCGGCTCCTCCACCTTGATCACCTCGGCCCCCATGTCGCCGAGCATCATCGAGCAGAACGGGCCGGCTAGGACGCGGGTGAGGTCCAGGACCCGAACGCCCGCCAGCGGCCCGCTGGCCGCCCGCCGGCCGCGACGGCTCCCCGACGAAGCGCGCGAGCGGCCCGGCTTACCCTTCGCCCGAGCCCTCATGGTGGCTTCCCGTGAAGAGGCGCTTCACCACGCTCTTCACGATCGCTGTGACCCGCTCGCTGCGGTCCCCCGCCCGGCGCCAGAAGAGGCGCACGCGCTCGGTCATCCCGAGATGGGAGAAGTAGAACACGTGATCCACGGCCTCCACGACCACCCGCCGCCCCACACGGAGCCGTCGGGTCTCGCTCCCGTGGCAGAAGATGCGCGCGCCGCTGGGCAGCTCGACCAGGGCGATGTGAAGCGGGGAGCGGAATCCCGCGGGCGGCGAGTGGAGCGTGGTGAACGCAACCACGTCTCCGTAGCCCTGAAGCTCGACGGCCTCCATGGCCACCGGGTGATCCGGGCAGAAGCGCGCCGGGGGGGCGACGACCCGGAGGCAACGCGGGCATCGGGATCCCTGAACCGCCTCCATCATCGCTCCAGCACGGTCAGGTGACGCGCTCCAGGAGCGTCACCCAGTTGTTCGTCGCCAGGCCGCCGATCGAGTGGGCGAGCCCGACCCGCGCCTGGACCTGGCGCCCGGGAGCGGTACCGGTGAGCTGCCCCACCAGCTCAACCACCTGGGCGAGCCCGGTCGCGGCCAGCGCATGACCGCGCGCCTTCAGCCCTCCCGAAGGGTTCACGGGAAGCCGGCCATCCAGGGCTGTCTCGCCGTTCATCGTGGCGCGGGTGGCCTTCCCCGGCGGCACCAGGCCCAGATCCTCCAGCGTGATCAGCTCGAAGGGCGCAAAGGCGTCATGGACCTCAGCCACTTCCACGCGCTCGGGCCCGAACCCCGCCATTCGGTAGGCGGCCGCGGCCGCGGCCTGTGTGGCCCTGAAGGTCGTCAGGCTGTCGCGGTACCGGACGGCCAGGTAATCGGCCCCCTGACCGATGCCGGCGATCTGGACCGCGGTCCGCTCGGCGGTGAGCAGCAACGCCGCGGCGCCGTCGGAGATCGGACAGCAGTGCAGGAGCCGGAGCGGATCGGCCACGAGCCGGGACTCCAGCACTTCCGCGAGGGTCACCGGCGACTGGAAGTGCGCGAACGGATTCAGCGCGGCGTTGGCGTGGTTCTTGACCGAGACCTGAGAGATCTCCCGCAGGCTGACGCCGTGATCGGCCATCAGCGCCCGGGTCACCAGGGCGGCGAGCGCCGGCATCGTGGCGCCGTAGGAGCGCTCGTGGGGATCGATCGAGCGGCTGATCAGCTCGGAGACGCGTGGCGTCGGCAGATGGGTCATCTTTTCCCCGCCGACCACGAGGACCGAGCGGTGGAGCCCGGCGGCCACCGCGGCGAAGCCGGCATAGAGGGCGGCCGCTCCCGAGGAGGTCGCGGTCTCGACCCGGAGCGCGGGGACATGGGCGAGGCCGACGTGCGTGGCGATCTGGGAGGCGAAGTTCCCCTCCCCGACGAACTCCTCCGGGTTCATCACCGCCACGACGAGGGCGTCTGGGGTCTCGACAGACGCCGCCCGCATGGCCGCCAGCGCGGCCTCGGCGATCAGGTCCTGAAGTGTCTCCTCGCGCTTGCCGAAGCGGGCCATGCCCGCCCCGGCGATCCAGACATCCCCCACGGGCGAGCTCCCGGCAGCGAACAGTCGGACCTATTTCACTCCGGGAGTCTTGGGGGTGTCAACCAGATTCCGGGTCTCGTGGTCCGGGTTTACCGGGAGCGGAGGTCGCCGGCCCGGGACGAGCGACGGCGGCGCCGCCACGCCCAGGTCCCGGATCAGCCGGAGAAGATACGTGCGCTGCAGCCCGAGCGCGCGCGCCGTTTGGCTCCGGTTTCCGCCGAACTGGCAGAGCGTCGCCTCGATGAGCCGCCGCTTGAACTCGGACACCGCACCGTGAAAGCCAGCCACCGACATCACGAGTCGCCCCGCGCCTCCTTGGAGGCAATGAGCGTGCCAGGAGCGACGACACGCCAATTCAACGGATTGCCGAGCGCCGCGCGCCGAAGCTGCACAGCGTGCTGTGCAGCTCCAGGCCACGACTGCACAAAAATAGGGGGCCCGCGACCGGGCCCCCCGAGGCAGGCAGGAGTCTTGCCGTTACTTCTTGGCAGGCTGGACGCCGGGGTTATCCTTGAAGAACTGCTTGTTCAGCTCGATGAAGTTCTTCCACTGCTCCGGAGTCTCATCCTCCGCGAAGATCGCCTTGACCGGGCAGACCGGCTCACAGGCCCCACAGTCGATGCACTCGTCCGGATGGATGTAAAGCATCTCCGGGCCTTCGTAGATGCAATCGACCGGGCAGACTTCCACACAGGCCTTGTCTTTCACGTTGATGCATGGCTCGGCAATGATATACGCCATCGAGGCCTCCCTTACCTACCGGTCACCCGGCATAATTCGTGACGTCGGGAGCGGGTTTTCGTGCTCAAACCGAGCTTTATTCTTAGCTCAGCTCCGCGCCGCTGTCAAGAGTTTGGAGGGTCAGAGCGTGCGGAGCTTGGGGTCGAGGGCGTCCCGGAGCGAGTCGCCGAACAGGTTGAAGGCGAAGACGCCCAAGCTGATCGCGACGCCCGGGAAAAAGGCCATCCAGGGCGCGGTCTCGGCAAAGTCGACCGCCGCCCCACGGAGCATCAGCCCCCAGGCGGCGGTGGGCTCCTGGACTCCGAGACCCAGGAACGAGAGCGAGGCCTCCAGGAGGATCGCCTGGCCGAGGTAGGCCGTCAGCATGATGAGATAGGGCGCCATGACGTTGGGGAGCATGTGGCGCAGGATAATGCGGCGGTGCCGGAAGCCGGCGGCCCGGGCGGCGTCCACGTAGGGCATCTCCCGGATCGCGAGCGCGCTCGACCGCGAGACGAGGGCGGCGCGGGGGATCATGGGAATCGTGATGGCGAGGATGACGTTGAAGATGCCGGTGCCGAGGAGAACCACCACGGACAGGGCCAAGATGATCAGCGGGAACGACAGGATGATGTCCATCCCGCGCTGGACCAGGAGGTCCACCCGCCCGCCGAAGTACGCGCTGGTAACCCCGATCACCGCCCCGAGGGTCGCGCCGAGGAACGCGCACGAGAAGCCGACGAGCAGCGCCGTCCGCGACCCGTAGATGATCCGCGAGAGCACGTCACGCCCGAAGGCGTCGGAGCCCAGCCAGTGCTCGGCGTTCGGCCCCGCTAGCATGGCCGCGTAGTCGGTGTCGAGAGGATGGTACGGGGCGAGGAGGGGCGCAAGGGCGGCGACCACTCCCATCACCAGGATCAGCCCGGCGCCGATGGCCCCGAGCGGCCGCTGGCGGCAAAACTTCACGATCCCGGCGAGCCACGCGCGGTAGTGAGGCGCCAGGGCGATCCCGGCAACGGTGTCAGCGGGGGGATTGATCGCCATCAGCGATACCTGATCCGCGGGTCCAACCAGGCGTACATGAGGTCCACCACGAAGTTCACGAAGATGAACGTGAACGCCACCAGCAGCACCAGGGCCTGGGTCATCGTGTAGTCGCGGCGGGCGATGGCCTCGACAAAGAGGAGACCCAGACCGTTCAGGTTGAACACCTGCTCCGTGACTACGAGCCCGCCCAGGAGAAAGGCGAACTCCAGCGCGATGACCGTGAGGACCGGGAGCATCGCGTTCTTGAGCGCGTGGCGCGTGAGGATCAGCTTCTGCCAGAGCCCCTTGGCCCGCGCCGTCCGGATATAGTCCTCGCGCAGCACTTCGAGCATGGCCGAGCGGGTCATCCGCGTCGCCACGGCCGAGTACCTGTAGCCGACGGAGAGGGCGGGCCAGGTGAGCTGGGCCAGGTTCTCCCAGGGGTCCACCCAGATCGGCGTGAACACCATCGGCGGCAGCCATTTAAAGATGATGAGAAAGCCGAGAATCATCAGGATCCCGAGCCAGAACGACGGGGTCGCCAGGCCCGCGATGGAGAAGATCCGCACCACGTAGTCCACCCACGTGTCCTGCTTGAGGGCGGCCACGATCCCGAGCGGGATCGCGAGCAGCGTCGCGACCACCGTGGCCATGATCGCGAGTTGAAGCGACAGCGCGAACCGGAGCTTGATCTCCTCGGTGATCGGGGCGCCGGTCCACATGGAGAGGCCGAGGTCCAGCCTGACGAGCCCCCACATCCAGTCGATGAACTGCCGCCACATCGGCTTGTCGAGACCGAGCCGAGCCCGTTCCATCGCGACCATCTGCGGGTCGGTATACTGTCCCTCGCCGCTCATCAGCCGAACCTCGACGACATCCCCGGGGACCACGCGGAGGAGCAGAAACACGAGCACAGCGACCCCGAAGAGCGTTGGGATCATGAGGAAGAATCGCTTCAGAATGAACTTCCACATCGGCGGCGGGCGGGTCCGAACCCCTCACTCCTCCCTCCCCCCCGCCAGGGGGGGAGGGAGAAGCGGGAAATGTTCTCGCTATTCAGCGAGCCAGACCACATCGAGGGTGTTGTTCAGGTAGTGGCTCGGCGTGACCTGCCAGCCCTTCACCTTGCTCGAGTGCGGGACGATCCGGTTCCACTGGAGCGTCATGAGGTAGCGGGCCTCCTCGTCCAGGAGCCGCTTCTCGAACTGGCGGATGTACTTCTTCCGCTCCTCAACGTCCGTCGCCCGGCTTTGCTTGTCGTAGAGATCATCCAGCACCCGGTCGGTGTAGAAGCCGTAGTTGGACGGGTTCCGGTCCGTCGAGAGGAACTTGTAGAGGTCCAGGTCGGGCTCGACGAT
>JACQWB010000142.1 GCA_016209385.1 Candidatus Rokuibacteriota bacterium | reverse complement strand
GGGACCCTGAGGATCGAGACCTTGGCCTGGCTCCGGTCGTGGGTCAGGCCGGTGACGATGACCTCCTCCATCCTGCTGTCCTCCCTCGTGACGAGCGTGCCCGGGTCCGGCTTGAAGCTGGAGCGGACGTGGACCGGTACCGCGTACTTCTTCGCGAACTCCACCGAGCGCGACTGGAGCACCCTGGCGCCGAGGCTCGCCATCTCCAGCATCTCGTCGTACGAGACCCGGCTGAGCTTGCGGGCGTCGGGCACGATGTTGGGGTCGGCGGTATAGACCCCGTCGACATCGGTGTAGATCTCGCACAGGTCCGCCTTGAGGGCCGCCGCCAGGGCCACGGCGGTCAGGTCCGAGCCGCCGCGCCCGAGCGTCGTGATCTCCTCTTCGGCGGTCACCCCCTGGAACCCCGCCACTACGACGACCTCGCCGGAGTCGAGGGCGTGCCGGATCCGCTCGTTCTCGATCCTCCGGATGCGGGCCTGCCCGTGGACCGTGTCGGTGTAGATCCCCACCTGGGCGCCGGTGAAGGCGCGGGCGGGCCGGCGCAGGGCCTGAAGCGCCATGGCGAGGAGCGCGCTCGAGACCTGCTCGCCTGTGGCGAGGAGCAGATCCAGCTCGCGCGGGGGCGGCGTCGGCGTGATCTGTTGGGCCAGGGTCAGGAGCGAGTCGGTGGTCTTCCCCATGGCCGAGACGACCACGACGAGCTGGTGCCCCTGCGCCGCGGTCTCGGCGACGCGGCGGGCCACGTGCGCGATCTTCTCGGGATCCGCGACGGACGAGCCGCCGTATTTCTGAACAACGAGGCTCATGGGCGGCATCGTACATGAGCAGCGGCGAGGATGTAAAGGCCGGCGCCGCTCGCGCGCGTGGATCGGCCCGCGGGAGGGGCGCTCACGTCCCGCGGGCGTCGGTCTCCGGGATCGCCTGGCGCGTGAGCTGGAGGAGGCTCGCGTGTTCGAGCATCAGGAGGAGCCACCCGACCAGCGTGACCGGGATGAGCTGGCTCGCGTGGTAGAGGAACGAGAAGCTCAGGGCTTCCGCCCGCGGCACGTCGAAGAGGGTCAGCGCCAGCACGACCGCGGCCTGGATCACGCCGACGAACCCCGGCGCCGAGGGCAGGCTCATGCCCAGCCCGACGAACGCCACGACGGCCCACGCCGCGGTGAGCGAGAGCAGGAGCTGGGCGGCCGCCAGCGCGCTCCACGTTGCGAGGGCGTAGAGCACCCAGAGCCCCACGGACCAGAGGAGGATCGGGAGGAGGTGGCTGGGCGTGCGGATCCCCCGGAGCCCGAGGGTGAAGGTCTCGAGGATGGCGAGGGCCTTCGCCAGGAGGCGCGGCCAGCGCCCAATCAGCACGCTGACCAAGGCGCGGAAGCCTTCCGGGACTACCACCAGGGCGGTCAGCGCGGCCATCGCCGCCAGATCCAGGCTCAGGAAGACAAGGGCGCCCCACTTGAGCTCGTCGGGCACGGGAATCATCAGCACGAGCCACGCCAGGATCAGGACGACCGCCAGCGCGTCGAGCACGCGCTCGACGACCAGCGTGGCGATGGCGGTCCAGAACCCCTGACCGCTGTGTCGTGCGGCCAGGTAGCCGCGGACCAGCTCGCCCGCGCGCAGGGGGAGGACGTTGTTCCCCAGGTAGCCGATCATGACGGCGGAGAAGAGGCGCGACGGCGCAGCGTCGGGCGGGAAGAGGTAGCGCCAGCGCCGGGCCCTCGCCCACGCAGCGAGGAGACCCAGCGCGACGCTCAGGGCGAGGTAGCTCCACTGGGTGCGCGCCAGGTGGTGGCCCACCTGGCGGAGGTCCACGCTCGCGAGGAGGTAGGCGAGGAGACCGGCACTGACCGCGACCCCGAGGAGGACTTTGGCCCAGTGCCTGGGCAGGCTCATGGCGATAAGATTAGCACGCTGCAAGTCTCCCTCGAGCGCGGGCTTCGCCCGCGCAAGCGGAGTGGGGGAGGCCTCGGAGGGGGACACCCACACCTCCGGCGTGGGTACCCGGGCCCCCTCCGATTGTCTTAGAGGCCCAGCTGGGCGAGGACCGCGCCGAGCCGCGGCGGGACCGTGGTCGGACGGGAGGAGGACTCGAGGGCGGTGTCCGGATCCTTCAGTCCGTGGCCGGTGAGGGTGAGGACGACCGTCGACCCCGGCTCCAGGCGCCCCGCCTTCGCCATCTTGATGAGCCCCGCGACCGCTGCCGCCGAGGCCGGCTCCATGAAGATTCCCTCCTCGTGGGCGAGCAGCCGGTAGGCGCGGAGGATCTCCTCGTCGGTCACCACGTCGATCCAGCCGCCGGAGTCCTTCATGGCCTCGACCGCGTAGCCCCAGTTGGCGGGGTTACCGATGCGGATCGCGGTCGCCACGGTCTTGGGCTCGGCGATCACCCGGTTCTCGTAAATCGGCGCCGCCCCCGCCGCCTGGAAGCCGACCATCCGCGGCAGCTCCTTCGACTTCCGCGCCTGGTAGTACTCCCGGTAGCCCCGCCAGTACGCCGTGATGTTCCCGGCGTTGCCCACCGGGATCAGGTGGTAGTCGGGCGCGCGGCCGAGCTGGTCGACGACCTCGAAGGCTCCGGTCTTCTGCCCCTCGAGCCGGTAGGGGTTGAGCGAGTTCACGAGCGTGACCGGGTGCGTCTCGGCGATCTCGCTGACGATCGCGAGCGCCTGGTCGAAGGAGCCTTCCATCGTCAGGACCTTGGCCCCGTGGATCGCGGCCTGCGAGAGCTTGCCGATGGCGACGGCCCCCTTCGGCACCATGACGAACGCCCGGAGCCCGGCTCGCGCGGCGTAGGCGGCTGCCGACGCGGAGGTGTTCCCGGTCGAGGCGCAGATCACGGCGCGCGACCCGGCTTCCAGGGCCTTGGAGATCGCCATCGTCATCCCGCGGTCCTTGAACGAGCCGGTGGGGTTGAACCCTTCGCACTTCAGATAGATCGTGAGCCGCGGGTCGGTGGCCTCCGCCAGGCGCGGCGCCGCAATGAGCGGCGTGTTCCCTTCCAGGAGGGTGACCACCGGCGTCTTCTCGGTGACCGGGAGAAACTCCCGGTAGCGCTCGATGACCCCCGGCCAGGGCATCACGCCTCTCCCCCTTCGCGGACGTATGGGTTGAGCTCTGGCACAACCGCGCGATCGCCGTGACAAGAACCGAGCCGGGTGCCCATCGAAGATGGGTGCAGGACGCAGGGAGGAGGGGGTACCCACCGAAGGTGGGTCGGGAGGCGTACTTCTGGTACGTTGAGGATCGGCGCGGGCACCACCCGAAGGGTGGTCGGAGGACGCAGAGATGCGACGGTTATTGGCACGGCGCTAGCCTTCTCCCCCTTCGACGCGGATCATCATCGTCCGCCCGGCGACCACCGGGAGCCGGTCGATCGCCGCGAGGGCCTGTCGCATGTCGCGCTCGCGGGCCTCGTGGGTCATCATCACCACGGGCACGGCTTCGGCAGCCGCCCGTCCTTTCTGAATCACCGAGGCGATCGAGATGTCGTGACGTCCCAGGATGCCGGCGACCTGGGAGAGGACGCCGGGCCGGTCCAGCGCCATGACGCGCAGGTAGTAGGCGCAGCGGATCTCCTCCATGGGCTGGAGGGGCAGCGGGCGGGCGGAGGATCCGGGCAGATCGAGCGGGAGCGCGGGGAGCCCGTGCGCCTGCCGCCGGGCGATCTCGACGATGTCCGACCAGACGGCGGAGGCAGTCGGCATCTGCCCCGCGCCCCGACCGTAGAACATCAGGTCGCCGACGGCGTCTCCGGTGATGAACACGGCGTTGAACACCCCCGAGACCGCGGCCAGGGGCGAGCTCGCGGGAATCATGGTCGGGTGAACCCGCGCTTCGAGCCCGCTGTCGGAGGCCTTCGCGATGGCCAGGAGCTTGATCCGGTAGCCGAGCTCGCCGGCGTAGGCGATGTCCTGCGGCGTCACCCCGGTGATCCCCTCGGTGTGGATCTCCTTCAGGTCCACCGGGGTCCGGAACGCCAGCGTGGCCAGGATCTGGAGCTTGTGCGCGGAGTCCAGCCCCTCGACGTCGAGGGTCGGGTCCGCCTCGGCGTAGCCCTTGGCCTGGGCCTCCTTCAGGACGACGCCGAACTCCTGGCCCTCGTCGGTCATCTTGGTGAGGATGTAGTTGGAGGTGCCGTTGACGATGCCGAACGCCGAGAGGATCCGGTTGGCGACGAGCCCGTCCTTGACCGCCCGGATCAGCGGGATCCCGCCCGCCACGGCAGCCTCGAAGCCCAGCATCACGCCGCGGGTTCGGGCCTCTTCGAACAGTTCCGCGCCGTGGTGAGCCAGCAGCGCCTTGTTGGCGGTGACGACGTGCTTCCCGGCCTGGATCGCCTTGAGGATGAAGCTCCGGGCGGGTTCGAGCCCGCCGACCAGCTCGACGACGATCTCGATCCCGGGATCGCCGAGGACCCGGCCGGCATCGGGAACCAGCGGGAGGGCCTGGAGGTCGAGCCCCGGCCGGGGCCGCGTGAGGTCCGGGTCGGCGATCGCGTCCAGAACGAGCCGGCAGCCGGCCCGCGCTTCCAGCTCGCCGCGGTGGGCGTTCAGGAGCTTGACGACACCGCTCCCGACTGTACCGAGGCCGAGGAGCCCAATCCGGACGTCTTTCACGGAATCCGCTCGCGCAGCGGTTCGGAGCGGGGAGACGTCAGCGCTTCCCGCCGAGGCTCTTGAGGCCGCGCAGAGCCTGGCGGATCCGTTGCTCGTTCTCCACCAGCGCGAACCGCACGTACCCCTCGCCGTACTCGCCGAAGCCGATGCCAGGGGAGACGGCCACCCTGGCTTCCTGGAGGACGAGCTTGGCGAACTCCAGCGAACCCATGGCACGGAAGGGCTCCGGGATCGGGGCCCAGACGAACATCGTGCCGAGGGGCTTCGGCACGGCCCAGCCCTGCTTGTTCAGCCCGTCCACGAGGACGTCGCGCCGCTTCCGGTGGACCTCGACGATCTCGCCGACGCAGCTCTGGTCCCCCTCGAGCGCGATGATGCCGGCGATCTGGATCGGCTGGAAGGCGCCGTAGTCGAGGTACGATTTGATGCGGGCGAGGGCGTGGATCATGCGGGCGTTGCCGCACACGAAGCCCAGCCGCCAGCCGGGCATATTGTAGGACTTCGACAGCGAGAACAGCTCGACCCCGACCTCCTTGGCGCCCGGCGCCTCGAGGAACGACGGCGGCCGGTAACCGTCGAAGGCGAAGTCCGCGTAGGCGAAGTCGTGGACGACCATCAGCCGGTGCTCGCGCGCGAAGGCGACGACCTGCTCGAAGAAGCCGCGATCGACCACCTGGGTGGTGGGGTTGTGCGGGAACGAGAGGACCAGGAGCTTCGCCTTCGGCCAGGCCAGGCGCGCGGTCTCCTGGAGGCGCGCGAAGAAGTCGTCGCCGGGCACCAGCGGCACCGAGCGCAGGTCTCCGTCAGCGATCACGATCGAGTAGGAGTGGATCGGGTACGTCGGGTTCGGGACCAGCGCCCCGTCCCCGGGCTGGAGGATCGCGAGCGCGAGATGCGCGAGCCCCTCCTTGGCCCCGATGCTGACGATGGCCTCAGTCTCCGGGTCCAGCTCGACCCCGTACCGGTCCCGGTACCACCTCGCGATCGCCACGCGGAGGCGCGTGATCCCCCGCGACGCCGAGTAGCGGTGGTTCCGGGGGTTCTGGGCAGCCTCGACGAGCTTGTCGACGATGTGCTTGGGCGTCCCCTGGTCGGGGTTCCCCATGCCGAGGTCGATGATGTCCTCGCCGCGGGCCCGGGCCTTGATCTTCAGGTCGTTCACCACGGAGAAGACGTACGGGGGGAGACGCTTGATCCGGTAGAACTCGTCCATGGCCCCGGGTTCCTGTGCATCCGATCATACGCCGGCCCTCGACGAGCTGTCAAGAAATCGCTATCTGGCGCGGAGATACTGCGCACGCCGCGCAGTCGATGTTGGCGCGGGCACGCGGCGGATGGAAGCATCAAAAATTGGGTGATGAGCAATAAAAGGGGCTCAGTCTATCTGGGAGAAGTTTGGCAAACATTCCCAGGAGGTGAGCCCCGTGAAGGGAATCTGTCTTTCCTTCGAGGTGAGAATACGGGTGGAGCGGACGGACGTCAACTGGTTGGAGACCGTGCTCGTGCGGGAGCGGGAACGGTGCTTTCTATGTCCTGGACCTCTGGCATCTGGAGCGCGCCCTCAGGGCCACGCTGGGGGCGGAGCATTCGGAGATCCCTCCGATGCTGCACGCGGCTGTCGTGGGCCAGCCCGAGGAGATTCTCTTTCGCTTGAGGCGCTTGGCGATCCGGGCGCCCACGGCCGAGGTCCAGGCCGCCTTCCGGCACCTGATCGAGTACGTGCAGGCGAACGCCGAGGGGATCCGGAATTTGCCCCGGGCGGCACTGTGGGGGTCGGGGGCGGTCGAGAAACAGGTTGACGTCCTGGTGGCTCGCCGGCTGAAGACGTGCGGCATGAGCTGGTATCGCCGCGGGGCGGCGGCGCTGCAGCGGCTCCGGGTGCTCAAAGCCAACGGCGACTGGGACAGGTACTGGGCGGAGCGCCAGCAGGCCGTGGCCCGCTATGCAGCGTAAGACCCCATCACCCAATTCTGGATGCATCCGGGGAGCAAGAGCGCCTTGATGTAGTCCGCGGGCGGCGCCGTCACCAGCTCGCGGAAGACGCGGGCGCCCTCGCTGAGGGGAAAGGGCCGGACCCACGGCGCCAGCTCGATCTTGCCGTGGGCGAAGAGGCCGATCGCGGCCCTGAGGTCGTGAGGGGTGACGGCGTAGGAGCCGGTGATCTTGCGCTCGCCCAGCACCACGTCGAATCCGGACACCTGGGTAGGATCGTCGTGGAGGCCGACCCAGACGATCTCGCCTCCCGGCCGAGTCGCCGCAACCGCGGCGCGACGGGTCTCCGACGCGCCCACCGCGTCCACGACGAGATCGGCCCCGCGCCCGCGCGTGAACTCCCGGACCGCCGCCACCACGTCCGCCCGCCGCGGGTTGAGGACCGGCTCGGCGCCGAGCTGGTGGGCGACCTCCAGGCGCGCGTCGCTCACGTCCACCGCCAGGAGCCTGAAGGCGCCGGCAGCCTTGGCGACCTGGAGCGCCATCAGCCCGATCGTCCCGGCCCCGATGACGACCACCGTCTCGGGGAAGCGCTGGCGCGTGAGGCCCAGCGCGTGGACCCCGTTGGCCAGCGGCTCCACGAGGGCCCCCTGGAGTGGGGAGACCTTTTCGGGGAGCGGCAGGAGCGTCGAGACGGGCACCGCGCAGAGCTCGGCGAACCCGCCGGGCCGCTTCATCCCGAACACCTCCCGCTCGCGGCAGAGGTGGCTCTGGCCGTCGCGGCAGTCCTCGCACCGCCCGCACGAGATCACCGAGTTGACGACCACGCGGTCACCCTGCCGGTAGCCCGAGACCCCCTCGCCGACCTGTGCCACCTCGCCGCAGAACTCGTGCCCCATGATGAGGGGCGGCGTCCGGCGCGGCGAGCGGGTGGCGAACCCCTCCAGCTCGGAGCCGCAGATCCCCACCGCAGCCACCCGGACCATCACCTCACCGGGCTTGGGCGTCGGCTCCGGAACGTCGCGGACTTCGAGCCGGTCCCACTCGGGATAGACGAGGGCCTTCATGCAAATCCTCGGAGGAGGATAGCGCCCCCCTTCCGAAGCCTCCCTCCAGGCGGTGCGTGCTTCGCGCTTAGCAGGTGCGCAGCCAGTGTGCGGGATGATACTGGCCCGGTTCTCACGTGTCAAGGGCCCGCGACGCCGGAGACGCCGGAAAGGCCAATTTCTGCTTGACTTTTCGCGGGGGGCCCCGTATATGTGAAAGCCAAGTTAAAGGGCACGCCAACTGATGTACCGATCTCTCCTGCCTCTGACCGCGGTGTTTCTCGCAGCGCTCCTCCCGGGAGGGTGCGGCTTCGCGACCCAGGCTCCCGAGGCCATCCTCCCCGCCGACGAGCTCTACCAGAAAGGCGAGCACGAGCTGGACCGTCGCCGCTACGAGGACGCCCGGACGCACTTCACGAGAATCGTCGAGCGCCATCCCGACTCCTCCCTCGCGCCCCGGGCCCGCTTCCTGATCGGCGAAGCCTACTACCGGGAGGGCGAGTTCGAGAAGGCTATCAAGGAGTTCCAGGCCTTCATGGCGTTCTACCCGCGTCACCTGATCGCGGACCTGGTCCAGTACCGGCTCGCGATGAGCTACTACGACCAGATGAAGCCCGTCGAGCAGGACCAGGGGCTCACGGCCAAGGCGCTCGAGGCATTCAAGAAGCTGATCCGGGAGTACCCGGAGAGCCGTTACGCGCCCGACGCCCTGGCCAAGATCGAGATCTGCCGCGGCCGCCTGGCCCAGAAAGAGCTCTGGGTCGCCAACTACTACTACAACCAGGGCAACGCGGGCGCCGCCCGCCAGCGGCTCGAAGGCCTCATGAAGGACTACCCCCGTACGCTGGTCATCCCCGAGACCCTCTTTCTCCTGGCGGAGATCCACCGCCAGGGGGGACGGCCGGACGAGGCGCGACGCCTCCTGAAGCGGCTGGTGGACGAGTACGCCTACACCGAGTGGGGGCGGCGGGCCGCGCAGCGACTCGCGGCGCAGAGGTAGCACATGCCCAGGCTATCGTTCGGTTACTACGCCGGTTGTTGCCGAGCGCGCACCCACGGCTTCGCCGTGGGTACCCGGCCCGCGCAACCAACTCGGGCCTCGCGCGGCGGGTGGCCTGCCTCTCGGCATGGCCGAACCCGCCACGCTCGAACTGCAGGGGGGAGGTTCGGAAGGGGGGCGTAGCCCCCCTCCGAGACTGGGCGTGCACGACGTCGTCGACCTGCGCTCGGACACGCTGACGCTGCCGACCCCGGAGATGCGCGAGGCGATGGCCCGCGCCGAAGTCGGCGACGACGTCTGGGAGGAGGACCCGACTGTCCAGCGGTTGGAGGCCCTCGCGGCGGAGCGAACCGCAAAAGACGCGGGTCTCTTCGTCCCCTCGGGAACCATGGGGAACCTGGTCTCCGTCCTCTCGCACACCCAGCCGGGACAGGAGATCATCCTGGACCTGGACTCCCACATCTTCAACTACGAGGTCGCGAGCGCCGCAGTCATCGGCGGCGTCCAGACCCGCCCCATCCCGACCGAGCGCGGCTTTCTCTCGCCTGATCAGGTCAGGGGCGCGATCCGGCCTGCCAACATCCACGTCCCGCCGACCGGCCTGGTGTGCCTGGAGAACACCCACAACCGCCACGGCGGCACCGTGTGCAGCCCCGAGGAGATCGGCGCCGTGGCTGAGATCGCCCGCGCGGCCGGCATCCCCGTGCACCTGGACGGGGCGCGGATCTTCAACGCCGCGGTAGCCCTCGGGCGGCCGCTGAGCGAGTTCACGCGCCCGGTCGACTCGGTCACGTTCTGCGTGTCGAAGGGGCTGTCGGCGCCCGTGGGCTCGCTGGTCTGCGGGACGCGGGAGTTCGTCGCCCGCGCCCGGCGCTTCAGAAAGATGCTCGGCGGCGGGATGCGCCAGGTGGGGATCCTGGCCGCGGCGGGGATCGTGGCGCTCGAGGAGATGATAGACCGCCTGGCCGACGACCACGCGAACGCCCGGCGCCTCGCGGAAGGGCTCGCCGCGCTCCCGCGCATCCGGATCGACCTCACGAAGGTCCAGACCAACATCGTCATCTTCTTCGTCGATCGCCCGGGCGGAGCCGCGGAGCTCGTCCAGGGCTGCGCGGCCCGCAAGGTGAAGATCCACGCCATCGGCCCCACAGCGATCCGCTGTGTGACCCACAAGGACGTGGACCGCGAGGACATCGACCGCGCCCTCGACGCTCTTCGGGAGATCACACGGAGCTGGGCCGCATGAGGGAGCGCTGATGGCGGAGAGGCTGCTCGACGTCAAGAACCTCAAGACGTACTTCTTCACCGACGAGGGCGTGGTCCGCGCGGTGGACGGTGTGGACCTCCGCATCGACAAGGCGGAGACCCTCGGCGTCGTGGGCGAGTCCGGGTGCGGCAAGACCGTGACGGCGCTCTCGATCATGCGGCTGATCCCCCAGCCGCCGGGACGTATCGTGGAGGGGGAGATCCGCTACAACGGGCGGAGCCTCCTCGAGCTCCCGCCCGCGCAGATGCGGAAGGTCCGGGGCAAGGAAATCTCCATGATCTTCCAGGAGCCCATGACCTCGCTGAACCCGGTGTTCACCGTCGGCGAGCAGATCGCCGAAGCGCTCAGGCTCCACGAGAAGCTCGGGCGGCGGGAGGCGATTGACAAGACCGTGGAGATGCTCAAGCTCGTCCACATCCCCAACCCGGAGCAGCGGGTACGGGAGTACCCGCACCAGCTCTCCGGCGGCATGCGCCAGCGCGTGATGATCGCCATGGCGCTCTCCTGCAATCCCAAGCTCCTCATCGCTGACGAGCCTACCACGGCGCTAGACGTCACCATTCAAGCTCAGATCCTGGAGCTCCTCAACGAGCTCAAGGCGAAGCTCAGGAT
>JACQWB010000141.1 GCA_016209385.1 Candidatus Rokuibacteriota bacterium | reverse complement strand
TGCGAGAACAACCAGTGGGCGATCTCGGTGCCGGTGGCGAAGCAGACGCGGGCGAAGACGCTGGCGCGGAAGGCGCTGGCGTACGGGATGCCGGGGGTCCAGGTGGACGGCAACGATCTCCTGGCGGTGTACGCGGCGACGCGGGAGGCGGTGGAGCGGGCGCGGGCGGGGGGCGGGCCCACGCTCATCGAGTTCGTGACGTATCGCCTGTCGATGCACACGACGGCCGACGATCCGACGAAGTACCGGAGCGAGGCGGAGGTCAAGGCGTGGGAGGCGAAGGAGCCGCTGATCCGGTTCCGGCGCTACCTGGAGGGGAAGGGGCTCCTGGATGAGGCGAGTCAGGCGGCGCTGGAGGCGGAGGTGGAGGGGGAGATCCGCCAGGCGGTGGAGCGCGCCGAAGCCCGCATGGACGGAGACCTCTTGGCCGCCTTCGATCACGTCTACGCCGAGCTTCCGGAGGAGCTTCGAGAACAACGGGACGAACTGGCCCGCTGGCTGGCCCGGCCCCAGGGGCAGGAGCCTGAAGGAGCGCGCCGTGCCTAAGCTCACCATGGTCAAGGCGATCAACCTGGCTCTCCACCAGGAGATGGAGCGCGACGACGACGTCATCGTCCTGGGCGAGGACGTGGGGGTCGATGAGGGGGTGTTCCGCGTCACGGAGGGGCTCCTGAAGAAATTCGGCGAGCAGCGGGTGATCGATACCCCGCTCGCCGAGGGCGCCATCGTGGGGATGGCGATCGGAATGGCGCTCTACGGCCTCAAGCCGGTCGCGGAGCTGCAGTTCTCGGGCTTCTCGTTCCAGGCCTTTCACCAGATCGAGAACCACGCGGCCCGCTACCGGCAGCGGTCGCAAGGCCGGTACCACTGCCAGCTCGTCGTCCGCATGCCTTACGGCGGCGGGGTGCGGGCCCTGGAGCACCACTCGGAGAGCGAAGAGACGTACTACGCCCACATGGCGGGGATGAAGGTTGTGATCCCCTCGGGTCCGCGCAACGCGCGGGCGCTCCTCGCGAGCGCGATCCGCGATCCCGATCCCGTGGTCTTCATGGAGCCCAAGGCGCTCTACCACGCCATCAAAGAGGAGGTCCCCGAGGACGAAGACCTGCTACCCCTCGGGCGGGCCCGGGTTGTGAGGGAGGGAGGCGACGTGACCGTCGTGGCCTACGGTACCATGCTCCATCGGGTGCTGGAGGCCGCCGAGGTGCTGAAAGAGGAGGACGGGGCCGAGGCCGAGGTGATCGACCTGCTGACGATTTCCCCGATGGATGGCGAGACCGTCGGAGCGTCGGTGAGCAAGACCGGGCGCGCGGTCGTGGTCCACGAGGCGCCGCGCACGTGCGGGGTTGGGGCCGAGCTGACGGCGCGCATCGTGGAGAAAGCCTTTCTCCGGCTCGAGGCGCCGGTGCGCCGGCTCACCGGCTTTGACATCACCTACCCCGGCTTCGCGCGCGAGAAAGCCTGGCTCCCCGACGTCCCGCGGATCGTCGCGGCCGTCCGGGAGACCCTCGCCTTCTAATGCCCAGAGAGTTCCGCCTCCCCGACCTGGGCGAAGGGCTCACCGAGGCCGAAGTCATCCGGGTGCTTGTTTCGGAAGGGGACCTCGTCAGGGAGGACCAGGTGGTCGTCGAGGTCGAGACCGACAAGGCCCAGGTCGAGCTGCCCTCTCCTGTCGCCGGCCGCGTCGCCAGGGTTCACGTCAAGCCTGGTGAGGCGGTCAAGGTCGGGTCGGTCCTCATCACGTTCGACGGAGCCGAGGCCGAGCCCCGCGGGGTCAAGCTCGCGCCCCCGTCCCCCGCTGCGGCGCCGCCGCGGCCGGCTCCGGTTGAAGGCCGGCGCCCACCGGTCGCCGCCACACCGGCCATGCGCCGGGTCGCGAGGGAACTCGGCGTCGATCTGAGCGCGGTCACGGGGACGGGACCCGGCGGCCGGATCACCGAGGCCGACATCAGGGCCGCTGCGGGCCGGGTCGCGCCGACTCCTGTCGGCCCCGCGCTGCGCCCTCCCGACGTCGAGGAGCCATCCCGGCCGCTCGCGCTCCCCAGGGCCGAGCTGCCGCCGCTCCCGCGCTTCGAGCAGTGGGGAGCCGTCGAGCGCGAGCCGATCCGGTCGGTCCGGCGGCGGACCGCGGAGCACATGGCGCTGGCCTGGGCGGTCATCCCTCACGTGACCCACTTCGACGAGGCCGACATCACCTACCTCGAGGCGATGCGGCGGCGCCAGGAGGCGGTGGTCCCGAAGCTCACGCTGACGGTTCTCCTGCTGAAGGCGGCCGCGCTCACACTCCAGGCGCACCCGCGCTTCAACGCGAGCCTCGACCACGAGCGCGGTGAGCTGGTGCTCAAGCGCTACTACCACCTGGGCGTCGCGGTGGACTCGGAGCGGGGCCTCGTCGTGCCGGTCGTCCGGGACGTGGACAAGAAGCGGATCCCCGAGCTTGCCGGTGAAGTCGCGGCGCTCGTCGAACGGACCCGCGCGGGGAAGGTGTCGCTCGAGGACCTGCGTGGCGGCACCTTTACGGTCACCAACACGGGGCGCCTCGGCGGAACCGCCGCGACGCCGATCATCAACTACCCCGAGGTGGCCATCCTGGGCGTGGCCCGTGCCCGCGAGCTGCCCGTGGTCCGCAACGGTGAGATCGTCCCGCGCCTGATCCTTGCCCTCGCGCTCTCGTTCGATCACCGCGTCCTGGATGGGGCGGACGCGGCGCGCTTCATGACCGACCTGGTCCGTCTGCTGGAGGATCCCGAGCGCTTGCTCCTCGAGGTGTAACGGAGACAGACGTGGTTGTCGGCGATCTCCAGCGCGAGGCCGAGGTGGTCGTGGTCGGAGGTGGACCCGGCGGCTACGCGGCAGCCTTTCGCGCCGCCGACCTGGGTCTCGAAACGATCCTCGTCGAGGCAGCGCCGGCCCTGGGCGGCGAGTGCCTCCACGTCGGGTGCATCCCGTCCAAGGCGCTCCTGGGCGTGGCGGCCCTCATCGCCGATGCGGCGCGGGCGCGCGCCGCCGGCGTCGAGTTCGGCGAGCCCAAGGTCGTCCTGGACCGGCTCCGGAGCTGGAAGGACGAGCAGATCGCCAAGCTGGCGAGAGGGCTCGACGCCCTCGCCCGCGACCGCGGGGTGGACGTGGTTCAGGGTCGGGGCACGCTCGAGGATGAGTGGACGCTTCGGGTCCAGGGGGAGCGGGCCGGGTGGCTCCGGTTCCGCCACTTGATCCTCGCCACCGGCTCTCGCCCCGTCGCGCTTTCCGGCGTGACGGTGGACTCGCCACGGCTCATGGACTCCAGGATGGCGCTCGAACTGCCCGAGGTGCCTGAGCGGCTCCTCGTCGTCGGGGGCGGCTACATCGGCCTTGAGATCGGGACGATCTACGCCGCGCTCGGGAGCCGCGTGACGCTGGTCGAGCTGACCGACGGGCTCCTCCCCGGCGTGGACCGGGACCTGGTGGAGCCTCTCGCGCGCCGGGTGCGGCAGACCTTCGCGGCCGTCCACCTCTCGACGAAGGTCGTCGGGGTCGAGGAGACGACCGCGGGGCTGGCCGTCAGTCTGGAAGGCGAGGGCGTGACATCGCCCCAGGAGTTCGACCGCGTCCTCGTCGCCGTTGGCCGCCAGCCCAACTCCGACGGCCTCGGCCTCGAGCACACGAGGGTCGAGATCGATCCGCGCGGCTTCGTCCGTGTCGATGCGAGGCGCCGCACCACGGATCCGCGGATCTTCGCCATCGGCGACGTCGCGGGAGCGCCGCTGCTCGCCCACAAGGCGATCTACGAGGGGAGGGTGGCGGCCGAAGCCATCGCGGGCCGACCTGTCGCCTTCGACGCCCAGGCGATTCCGGCGGTCGTCTTCACCGATCCCGAGGTGGCCTGGGCCGGTCTCACGGACGCCGAGGCGCAGGCTCAGGGGATCACCCCCCGGGTCGCGCGCGTACCCTGGTCCGCCTCCGGCCGCGCCGTCGCCATGGACCGGACCGACGGGCTCACCAAGCTGGTCTTCGAGGAAGGCACCGGGCGGCTCCTGGGCGTGGGGATCGTCGGACCTCACGCCGGCGAGCTTCTCGCCGAAGGAGTCCTCGGCGTGGAGTTGGCCGCGGTCGCCGAAGACCTGGCGGGCACCATCCACACGCACCCGACGCTCTCCGAGACCTTCGCCGAGGCCGCCCACCTCTTCCTGGGCTCGCCCACTCACCTGCGCCGTCCCGACGGTCGTCGGTGACAGGACGGCGCGAGGTCACAGAGTCGGGAACGACCGATGCCGCGCGAACCCATTGACTTGCCCGAACCGATCGAGTTCCTCTCGATCCTCGATGCCGACGGTCGGGTGGACAGCGCCCTCGAGCCCGCGATCCCGCCCGCGGACCTCCGTCGGCTCTACCGGACCATGCTCCACGCCCGAAAAGCCGACGAGCGCCTCCTCATTCTCCAGCGCCAGGGACGGATCGGGACCGCGCTGTCGGGCCTCGGCCAGGAGGCGGTGGCGCTCGGCGCGGCGTACGCCCTCCGCCCCACCGACTGGCTGGTGCCGGTCTTCCGTCAGCTCCCGGCGTTCCTCTGGCGGGGATGGGCGCTCGAGAGCCTGATCCTCTACCTCGCGGGTTACGCGGAAGGGATGCGCCTCCCCGCGGGGTGCCGCGACCTGGCGCTCTGCATCCCCGTCGCGAGCCAGATCCCTCACGCGGTCGGGCTCGCGTATGCCGCCCGTTACAAGCGGGAGGACAGCGTGGTGCTGGTGTTTCTGGGGGACGGGGCGACGTCGCACGGGGACTTTCACGAGGCGATGAACTTCGCGGGAGTCTTTCAGGCGCCGGTGGTGTTCTGTTGCGAGAACAACCAGTGGGCGATCTCGGTGCCGGTGGCGAAGCAGACGCGGGCGAAGACGCTGGCGCGGAAGGCGCTGGCGTACGGGATGCCGGGGGTCCAGGTGGACGGCAACGATCTCCTGGCGGTGTACGCGGCGACG
>JACQWB010000140.1 GCA_016209385.1 Candidatus Rokuibacteriota bacterium | reverse complement strand
GTGTTATCCATCCCTGACGCACAGCCTCGGCCAGCATGGCATCGGCCAGGAGCGGGCTGCGCCCCTCCCGGGGCGGAACCAGCTCTGCAACCACACGATCCCGGTCGGTGACCAGCACGGTCTCCCCGCTGGCGACGAGGCGAACGTACTCACTCAACTTGTTCTTGAGGATTTTGAGCCCGACTGCTCGCATCGTTCAGAGGGTAGCTTCCGGGAGCTACCTTTGTCAACCGTTAACCACTCGGTCTCCTTGAACGCGCACGAAGACCGAGACGCAAACGAACACCCCACGCACAGGCTGAACGGAGCCGCGGGATGACGCTGCCGCTCGAGCGCTACACCGTCATCGACCTGACGCGGGCACGCTCGGGGCCGACCTGCGTGCGCCAGCTCGCCGACATGGGCGCCAAGGTGATCCAGGTGGAGGCCAAGGGCGATCCCCAGGGCGACTTCGCCCGCCACGGGTTCGACTACCAGAACCTGCACCGCAACAAACGCTCCATCACGCTCGACCTGAAGCAGTCGAAGGGGGTCGAGATCCTGAAGCAGCTCGTGGCGCACGCTGACATCCTGGTGGAAAACTACAGACCCGAGGTGAAACACCGGCTCGGCATCGACTACGAGTCGCTGAGGGAGATCAATCCGCGCCTGATCTACGGCAGCATCTCGGGCTTCGGCCAGACCGGGCCCTACCGCGACCGGCCCGGCTATGACCAGATCGCCCAGGGCCTGGGGGGGTTGATGTCGGTGACAGGCCTCCCCGGTCAGGGGCCGGTGCGCGCGGGCATCCCGGTAGCCGATCTCGCCGCCGGGATCTTCCTGGCCCAGGGCATCCTGGTGGCCTTGCTGGAGCGGGAGCGGTCGGGCAAGGGGCAGTGGGTGCACACCTCATTGCTTGAGGCCATGGTGATCATGCTCGACTTCCAGGCCCCGCGCTGGCTCATCGGCAAGGAGATTGCGCCGCAGGCCGGCAACGACCACCCGACGGGCATCCCGACGGGCACCTTCCGCACGGCGGACGGGCACGTCAATATCGCGGCCTCGGGCCAGACCATGTTCCGGCGGCTCTGCGAGGCGCTCGGCACCCAGGCCCTGATCGACGACCCCCGGTTCAAGACGCCGCCCGCCCGCTCCAAGAATCGCGCTGCGCTGACCGAGGAGCTGGAGAAAGTCCTGGTCACGCGGCCGAGTCAGCATTGGGTGGAGGCGCTCAACGCGGCCGGCGTGCCCTGCGGCCCTATTCTCAACATCAAGGAGGTCTTCGAGGATCCGCAGGTGCGTCACCTGGGTTTGGCCATGAAGGTGACCCACCCGAAGCTCGGCCAGCTCGAGGTTCAGAACTTGCCCGTGACACTGTCGAGGACGCCGGGAGCCGTGAGGATGCCGGCGCCTGAACTGGGCCAGCACACCGACGAGATCCTGGGCGAGCTGGGCTACTCGAGCGAGGACGTGATGGCGCTACGGCGGGAGGGTGTTGTCTGATGTGCCCCGGCGGGCCCATATCGCTGCGCGACAAGCCGGTGCATGGGGGGCAGCGCCAGACGGGCGCGGGAGGACGTGGAAGATGAGCGAGGCGAGAGTGATCGGGCTCCTGCATCCGGGGGAGATGGGCTCGGCCGTGGGCGCGACCCTGGTGGCCGGCGGCGCGCGGGTCCTGTGGGCGTCGGAAGGGCGGGGAGCGCGGACACGTCAGCGGGCCGAAGAGCTCGGCCTCGAAGATGCAGGCACCCTCGAGCGGCTCGTGGGCCGCGCGGAGGTGATCTTCTCGGTGGTACCGCCCCACGTCGCCGTGGACGTGGCGCGCGCGGTCGCCGCCCTCCGGTTCACCGGCCTCTTCGTGGACGCCAACGCGGTCTCGCCGGAGACGGCGCGCGAGATCGGCCGCATCGTCGAGCGCAGCGGGGCGCGCTTCGTGGACGGCGGCATCATCGGGCCTGCCAACAAGAAGCCCGGCGCGGCGCGCATCTACCTCTCCGGCGCCGAGGCGACGGCGGTGGCCTCGCTCTTCGCCGCTGGCCCGGTGAACGCCATCGCGCTGGATGGGCCGGTGGGCGCGGCCTCAGCCCTCAAGGTGGCCTTCGCCGGCTGGAACAAGGGGATGCAGGCCCTCCTCATGGCGATTCGTGCCCTCGCCATGGCGGAGGGGGTGGATCAGGCCCTCCTCGCGGAGTGGCGCATCTCCATGCCCGATGTGCCCGCGCGCTCGGAGCGCGCCGTGCATGACAATGTCAGGAAGGCCTGGCGCTTCGTGGGCGAGATGGACGAGATCGCCCGGACGTTCGCCCAGGCCGGGCTCCCCACGGGCTTCCTCGACGCGGCCGGCGAGGTCTATCGCCGTCTGGCCGGCTACAAGGACACCCCGACACCGCCCGCCGTGGAAGAGGCGATCGCCGCCCTCCTCAAGCGCGCCGCGCGGGAGCGCGGCTGAGGCCCGGCTCCTGGTCCAAGCCGAGAGCTCAGGTGAGGCTGCGTCGCGTCCGGTCCGGCGCTCGCCCGGAGGCTCGACGCGCTCGACGGTCACCCGGGTATGATAGGATCACCGCGTGAGAGTCGCGACCTGGCAAGGCGGGAGTCGCTTTACCATCGACGAGGTGGCAGATCCCGTCGCGGGGCCGGGTGAGGTCGTCGTCGCCGTCCACACCGCCGGCATCTGCGGCACCGACATCCACGCCACCCAGGGGCTTTTTCCCTGGCAGCCGCCTCTGGTGCTGGGTCATGAGTACACCGGCGTCGTGCGCCAGGTGGGCCGAGGCGTGAGCCGGCGCCTCGTCGGGCGCCCCGTGGCCTGCGAGCCCTCGTACGGCTGCGGGGAGTGCGCCGACTGCCACGCCGGGCGCGTGAGCCAGTGTCCCCGCTGCGTCCGCGTGGGCGGCTTCGCCGAGCGTATCGTGCTCCCCGCGAGCTGCGTGCATCCCTTGCCCGGCGGCCTCGATCCCGTCACGGCCGCGCTGACCGAACCGGCCGCCTGCTGTCTCGCCGGCCTCGAGATGTTCCCCATGCCGCGCGCGGCAACGGTCCTCGTCATCGGCGGCGGCCTCATGGGACTCCTCACCATGGTGCTCGCCCGCCGGCGCGGCGCCCGGCGCCTCATCCTCTCGGATCCCATCGAGGAGCGCCGCCGGATCGCCCGGCGCCTGGGGGCTCACGTGGTCGTCGACCCGTTGCGGGAGAGCCTGAGCGATCGGGCGATGGCGCTCACGCGCGGCCGGGGAGCGGACGTCGTCTGCGAGGCCGTGGGCAAGCCGGAGCTGGTCGCCGAGGCCGTGGCCCTGACCAAGCCCACCGGCATCGTGCAGCTCGTTGGCGTGAGCCCCAAGGGGAGTCAGCTCCCCCTGGACCTCTGGGACGTCCACTTCCGCGAGATCAGGATCGGGGGCACCTTCGGCCGCGGCACCGCCTTCCGCCGCGCGCTCGCCCTCATGCCCAAGCTCGGCGTCAAGCGGCTCGTCACCGCGCGCTTCCCCCTGGAACGGATCGGCCAGGCCTTCACCCATGCGGCGGCCGGCCAGGGAGTCAAGACCGTCATCACGCCGGGTGGGGCATAGCGGCAGGCTGCAAGGAGAGCCGGCGCGCGGCGAGTCGGCGCCAGGAAAGGCCGGCGTGCGCTGCCCGCGATTCGGGTGGGCTCAGGGGAGCTTCGACCGGCCGACTCGCCGATGCCTTGCCAGCTCTCAGTCTTCGTCCTCGATCGCCAGGATCGCCGCGACGCGTCTCCGCTCCCGGACCCCTTTGAACTGCTCCGCGCGCGTCTGGCAGCGTGTGCACCGCTGCGCGAACGGTAGCGCCTTCAGGCGCGCGAGCCCGATGAACTCGTCGCAGTCGTGGCAGATCCCGTACTCTCTGCGAGTGAGCCGTTCGAGCGCGGCGTCGATCTGGGTGACCTGCTGGCTCAGGCGGTCCACGAGCGCGACCTGCATCTCGTCCTCCAGGGTGTCGCTGGCCCAATCCATGACGTCCGGGGCTCGGACCGGCTCGGTCGAACAACGCCGGGTCCTGGCGCTGCGGATGGATTCTCGAGTTCGGGATGCATGGTCTTTCAGCGAATGCAGGAATCGTTCAATCTCCTTCGCCGTCCGGTGGTCAAGTTGATCCTTCGGCGTCATGTTGCGACTCTCCTTTCCGGGAATCTCGGATTATCGCGGTCAGGCCGTCGATGAGTGATTGTCGCGACGCCGAGGGAGCGAAGACCATCGGGTGAATCCATGAATTCAGAGTAGGGTGAATCCCTCAAGATCGGCGAGGGGCGACACGACCAATCGGAAGAATACGGGCGCGCGGACCGAAAATCGCTCTCGCTGGCCACGGCCGCGCGCCGGGGAGGCAACGTCGCTTACGGTGTGCGGGCCCTTCCGATCACGACCTGGAGCAACTCCTCCTTCGGCCATCGTCGCCGGTCGGCCCGACGGCGCTCGACCCCAACGGGGTGCTTGTACGCTCGCCGATCGCCGTAGCGCCGGTCCACGACGATCCCGACATCCTGCTGCCCCTCAAAGGCCCTTCGAAGCACCTCTTCGAGATAGGCGTGGGCTCGGCGGATGATGACGTAGACCCGCCCGCGGCCTCCTTCAGGGCCGGGGGTTTCGCGGTGGATCCTTAGCAGGAATGCGGGGAGGAATTCCATCGCGGCGTGTCACGGCGGCACAGACCTGTTCTCCGGTCGTTGATGCGACCGGATCGCCAGTCAGGCTCACGCGGTCTGTGCCGGCACAAAGACCCGGGCCTGCCTGACGGCACGGAGAATGGTCTGAAGGCACCGGGCGACATCGAGCTTCCTGAACAGGAGTTCCTCGGCCATCACGATCGTCTCAGCGCCCTCCTTGAGGCGTTTCCCCGTGTTCCGACTCTGTCGCCGCAGGTACCGGAAGGCGTCCGCCTCCGAGAGCTTGAGCCGCCTCATCAGCACCCTCTTGGCCTCCTCCACCCATCCCCTGGCATCCAACGCCTCGTGGAGGTCGCCAGCCTCCTCACAAATGGCCTGGAGCTCGAGAAAGCGGGCCAGCGCCACTTCGAGCGTCGCACGGAGCTGCGCTGTGTCCGCGGGTGTGACCAGATGGGCCATCACCCCGGCCTCCCGGGCCCGCCGGACGACATCCGCAGCCGCTCGGGGGGTCAGCAGAATGATGGGGACAGCCTGGCGGGCCAGGATCGTTCGGGCGGCCTCGATCCCGTCCGAGCTTGGGAGCTGGAGATCCACGATGACGAGATCCGGCTTCAGCTCCCCCGCGGCCGCCACAGCCGCCCGCCCGTCCTTGGCGTGCCCCACGACCCGGTGGCCCAGGCTTTCGAGCTGGGCCGTGAGGCGGGTAGCCAGGACTCCTCTCGCATGGGCAATGAGAACGCGCAGCTTTTGCATGGCTCGCTCCTCGTAGAGACGCATAGTCAACTGCACTTCGATTGAACGCGCCGGGCGCCCACGCGGTCAATGGGGGGAAATACTGGAATCGAGAGCGAAAAACTCCCCAAGCCCGGGGACAATTTAGGGGGCGGGGCGGAGGAGTGGGTCGGACAGCGGGGTCAGGCCGGGACGACCTCAGGCTCTCCGGGCCTGGGGCTCCCGGAGCCCCGCCCGGGAGACGCGTACGAGTTTGCAGGGGCGCGATCCTCCAGCGTAGCGGCCGGCGGGCTCGCGAGCTGTCTGTCTTCGTCCAGTTCTGGTGGGAGCCGGGCGCGTTCGGCCATCAGCGCGGTTCGGCGTCGCGCCTGTGCTCCTGCGTGAACAGCTCCGCCGCCTGGCGTTCCCGGGCCTCCGCGAGGGCCTCGGCCGAGGTGTCCTCCAGGAGCCCGCAGAAATGCTCGGCGGCGAGTGCGGGCGGGATCAGGACGTAATCGGCTCCCTCGGCGTAGAGACGCTGGGCGGCGGCGAGCGTGTCCGCCGTCACGACCACCTGCGCCCCTGGCGCGAGGCGGCGCACCTGTCGCAGCAGGCGAAGGTTGTCCGTACCCCGCAGGAACCAGTCCGACACCATGGAGACCGCGAGCGTTGCGCGCTCGATCCCCGCGTGGCGCAGGGCTTCGGCGTTGGAGATGTCGCCGTAGTGGCATTCCACCCCGTCGCCCTGCAGCAGCTCCAGGGTTTCCGGGTTGAAGTCGATGGCGACGATGCGCTCCTTCATCTGCGGGTGCTCGCGCTCGAGGTGCTGCAGGAGCGCCAGCCCCTCCCGCGACACGCCCAGGAGGAAGAGGTCGTGCACGTCTGCCGGAGGAGGCTCCGTCTCGGTCACCGGGCCGCGTCGCACGGCGCGGCGCCAGCCCGGCACGCCGAGCCGTGACAGGACCCGCGTCAATCGGCTGGCGAGCGGGTGGTTGAGCATGATCCCGTACGTGGAGATCACGGCGCTGAAGAGCAGCGTGTAGAGCACCATGGCCGCCAGCTCGTGGCTGACGTGACCGTGGCCGACCCCGAGCGTGACGATCACCAGCGAGAACTCGCTGATCTGGGAGAGGTTGATGGCGACGACGCCGGCGGTCCGCGTGTCGACCCGGAGGAGCATGAACAGCGGCGCCAACGAGACGAGGCGGGTGAGCGCGACGAAGGCGGTGCCTGCAAGCGCAAACAGCACAAGCTCCATCGACGGCGCGGGAACCTTGAGGCCGAGGGCGACGAAGAAGAGCGTGATGAAGAAGTCGCGCACCCCGGCCAGGCGGGCGATGACCTCGGCGCCGTACGGGAACGCGGCGATGACCATGCCGGCGATGAGGGCTCCCATCTCCTTGGAGAGCCCGGTGAGGCCGGCGACGAGCGAGACCAGGAAGCACCAGGCGATGGCGGTGAGGAGCACGAGCTCCGGGGACTTGGCGATAGCGCGGAACAGGCGCGGCAGGACGAAGCGCGAGAGGAGGGCCGCCGCGCTCACGAGCACGGCGCCGAGCGCAAACGAGCGCAGCATGGGACCGGGCCGGAGGTTCTGGAGGTTGGGCTGCAAGGCGAGAAAAGCGATGGCCCAGAGGTCCTGGAAGACGAGGATCCCCACCGTGACGCGTCCCGCGAAGGTGCCCAGCTCGAACTTGTCCGACAGGAGCTTGACGACGATCAGGGTCGAGGACAGGCTGAGGGCGACCGCGAGGTAGAGGCGGTCGAACCGGCTCCCGGACGCCGGGAGCGCAGAGGCGAAGGCAGCCCAGGCCAGCCCGACGCAGATCGGGAACTGGAGCAGCCCGGTGACGGTGATGGTCCGCCCCGCCTGCAGCAACCTGGGCACGCTGATCTCCAGGCCGATGATGAAGAGGAGGAAGATGAGCCCGATCTCGGAGATCAGCTCGATGCTCTCCTCGTCCCGGATGACGCGGAAGCCGAGATGCGGGCCGAGGACGACGCCGGCGAGGATATAGCCGAGGATCAGGGGCTGGTGGACGCGTCGCGCCAGCAAGGCGAATGCGGCCGCGCCGATAATGCTGATGGCGATCCCGGTCAGGATGTCATGACCCATGGCGCAGCTCCGGCAGCCGCCTCATCGCCTCTCGGCCAGGGCGTCCAGAAAGCGCGCCACGTGGCGCAAACATCTCGGGGCGCCCAGCGCGGCGACGAGGAGCGCAGCCGATACCAGCGGCAGCGCGAAGATGGTGGCGTCCACGAGGAACACGGCGACGAGTAGCCAGAACTGCCAGGTGGTGAGGTGCCCCCACGGCCGGCCGGGATCGACCGGAGTGACGAGCCCGTCCGCCACGGTCTCTGGGTGCCCGGCGCCGGGCGCCGAGAGGTCCTTGCCTCCCGAGCGACTGACGAGGAGCCGGGCCCGGGGGCAGAGCTGGCGCAGCAGCGGACCCAGCTCGCTCAACCCGGGACTTCGCGGGTCGAGACGGAGCACCATGGTGGCGCGGTCGATTCCCGCGCGTTGGAGCACGCCAGCGTCGAAGGGGTCGCCGCAGACCGCTGCGATGGCGGCGCGGTTGAGCCGTTCAACCACCTCGGGCCGCCGGTCGATGACAGCGATGCGCTCGATGACCGCCGGCGCCTCCGCGCAGAGGTGGTCGAGCAGGGCGCGCACGTCGTCAGAAAATCCAAGCACAAGGATGTCGCGTTCTATCTCACACATGGGACACCGCTCCTCTGTTGAACGTGCCGGGAGAGAAGCTTCAGGCGTGAAGCGGAGCGGTACTCAGTGGTCTTCGGAGACCGGGGAGACCGCGTCACCGGCCTGCGCGCGCGGCAGGCGCCAGAATGCGACGCTCACACGGCGCGCGGGCGGGGGAGTCGAGCGGGAAGCCCGGGGGACGTCGTGATCAACCACCTGAGTCGCCCGCGGGGCCACGGGCACACTCTGGCGGTCGAGGGTCTGGGTTCTCATCTGGCTCGATCGAGCGCGAAGCGCCTCGACGGAATCGTCAGGGTCGAACTGGTACGCTCCCGGCAGGAGGGGAGTCGAGACGTCGAACAGCAGGAGCCAGGCCAGGAAGCACGCAAGCCCGGGCAGCCTCATAACACGAGGAGTATAACAAAAGGGGGCCGCCGTTGCGCTCCTGGTCGGTGGCTTTTGGTCCAGCCGTGGTAGCGGCCTTGGCGGTGGCCGCTGAGCGCGGGGGCGTCAGCCAGCACGGTGCAGCTGGACAGGCAACTGTTTCCGGCGCCGGCCCAAAAGGTGCCCGCTACAACGGCCTGCGGCTGAGAAGGCGCTAGAAAAGCGGCGCGTCCTTGGCGCGCGCCCGGTGGAGGGCGTAGACGAGGGCGAGTCCCACCATCCCCGCGATGTCCGTATAGAGGCCCGGCTTCACCAGCGCCACGGCCGAGACGAAGAGGATCACGCGCTCGTACCATCGCGCGTCCGTGAGCAGGTAGCCCTGCATGGCACCGGCGAGGGCGTACATCCCGATGGTCGCGGTGATGAAGATCCAGACGGCCTCCTGCCAGGTCGTGTTGATCAGGAGCATCTGCGGGGCGGTGATGAACATGAACGGGAGGAGGAACGTCCGCATGTCCAGCGAGAAGGCGCGCCAGCCGGTCCTGATCGGGTCCGAGCGCGCGATGCCGGCGGCAGCGTACGCCGCGAGCCCAACCGGCGGTGTGTCGTCGGCCAGGATTCCGAAGTAGAAGACGAAGAGATGCACCGCGATCAGCGGGATCTCCAGCCCGTGCTGCCTGCCGACTGCGATGAGGGCGGGCGCTGTGAGGGTGGCCATGATGATGTACGTCGGCGTCGTGGGCACGCCCATCCCCAGGATTAGGCAGGCGATCATCGTGAGGAAGAGACCCAGGTAGAGGTTGCCGGCCGAGAGATCCACCACGATGCCGGAGAGGTTCAGTCCCACCCCGGTGAGAGTCACGATCCCGACGATGATCCCCGCGCTGGCGCACGTGGCGGCGACGGAGGCCATGTTCCGCGCGCCCATGTAGAGGGCCGCGACGAGCCTGAGCCCGGTCTCGGCGAGCGCTGTGCCGACGCTCTCCGCCGGCGCGTGGCCGGGGACGATCGGCCGCCCGCGGAGGCCCTGAACCAGGCTCGAGACGCAGAACATCCCCATCGCGGCCACGATCGCCATGAAGGCGGAGGTGAGCGGCGTCATCTCCCGCACGATCAGGTAGTAGAGCAGCACTCCCACCGGGATCAGGTAGTGGAGGCCCGAGAGGAACGTGGGCCAGAACCGGGGCAACTCCTCCCGCGGCAAGCCTGTGATTCCGTGTTTGAGCGCGAGGAGGTGGACCGCGCCGAGCAGCGCGAGCTGGTCGATGACGGCAGGGAGTGCCGCGGCTTTCGCAATTTCCAGGTACGGGATACGGAGCCATTCGGCCATCACAAAGGCCGCCGCCCCCATGACGGGAGGCATGAGCTGGCCGTTGCCGCCCGCCGCGGTCTCGATCCCACCGGCCACCTCGGGCTTGAACCCCACGCGCTTCATGAGCGGGATCGTCATCGAGCCGATGGTGGCCGTGTTGGCGATTGACGAGCCCGTGATCGTTCCCATGAACGCCGAAGCCACCACCGACACCTTGGCGGGGCCGCCGCGCGTGTGGCCGAACAGCGAGAAGGCGATGCGGATCAGGTACTCGCCGGCACCGGTCCGCTCGAGGATCGCCCCGAAGAGGACGAAGGCGAAGACGAAGGTGGCCGACACGCCGACGGGGATCCCGAAGATTCCCTCGGTCGTGAGGTAGAGGTGGCCGATCACCCGCCGGATCGAGTAGCCCCGGTGGGAGAACAGCTCGGGCATCCAGGGGCCGACGAAGGCGTAGAGGAAAAAGATCGCGGTGATCGCGGGAAGCCAGAACCCGACTGCCCGGCGCGTGGTCTCCAGAACCAGCAGAACCAGGAGGAACCCGACGGCGGTGTCAGTCGGCGTCGGGATCCCGACCCGTTGGATCAGGGCCTCGTGGTGGATCGCCACATAGAGGGCCGCATAGGCGCCGAGGGCCCCCAGGACCAGGTCGTGCCAGGGAAGCCGGGTCTGACGCGCGCTGCGGGTGATCGGGTAGAAGAGGAAGCAGAGCGCCATGGCGAAGGCCAGGTGGATGGAGCGCTGGAGCACGCCGGGGAGCGTGCCGACCGCCGCGGTCCAGAGCTGGAAGGTTGACATGGCGAGCGCGATCGCACCGGCCAGCCAGAAGGACCAGCCCGCCAGCTCGCGCGCGCCGAACTCGGCCTCCTTGACCAGGCGCTCGGCCTCGGCGATCCCCCCCCGTTCCTCCTCGCCGAGCTTGAGCTTGAGATCCTCGGCCATAGGGTGTCGCCGCTCAGGGTGACAGGTAGGAGCTGACGAAGCTGCCCGTCGACCGTCCGGCGCGGGCGAAGCGATCCAGGCGGAACGGCGCGCGATTGACGGTGGTTCGCCCCTCAGCGATCAGCTCCGCCATCAGCTCGCCGACGGCCGGGGCGAGCTTGAAGCCGTGGCCGCTCATCCCGGCGGCGATGTAGAACCCCGCGACCGGCGACTCGTCGAGGATCGGCATCCAGTCGGGCGTGATGTCGAACGCGCCGGCATAACCGTGCTGGTATTGGCCGTCGCCCAGGCGCGGCCAGGCGCGGGTCGTCCTCTCGAGGGCCCCCAGCGCCTCCTCGAAGCCGACCTCGCTCCCCAGGAGCTCTGGGTCCATGGGGTGCCGGGTCTCGTCCTCGGTCAGCGAACCGGTCAGCGTCAGATCCCCGGTCTCGGGCTTGGCGTAGCTACCGCCCACGAGGTCCAGATAGACGAGATGGGGCGTGCCGAACGTGCCGGGTCGCTTGACGACGAAGACGGGATGGCGGCCGATGACGATGGGGAGATCCACCCCGGCGAGCCGGGCGACGGCGGGAGACCAGAGCCCTGCGGCGTTGACAACCACCGGCGCGTCGATGGCCTCCCCTGATGCGGTCGTGACGCCGACGACCCGGTCTCCCGAGACCCGGATCCCGGTGACCTCGACGCCCTGCTGGATCACCACTCCGCGCGCCCTCGCGGCAGCGGCATAGCCGAGGGTCACGGCGGTGGGATCACCGTAGCCCGACTCGGGCTCGTAGAGGAGCCCGCCCAGCCCCTCAGGCTGGATGCGCGGCTCGAGCCGATGGGCCTCCTCGGGAGTCAGCAGCTCGGCCCTGACCCCGACGGCACGCTGGACATCGAGGCTCTTTCTGAGAGCCGGGAGCATCGCCCCAGGAACCCCGATCAGGGCGCCGCAGCCCACGTAGCCGGATTCGCCGCCGACGAGCTCCCGGAAGCGCTGGAAGACCCGCAGCGACGCGAAGACCATCGCGGTGGCTTCGGGGGTCGGATAGAGCTGGCGAATGATTCCCACCGACCGCCCCGTCCCGCCGGCGGCGAGGAAATTCTTTTCGAGGACGACGACCTCCCCGACACCGCGGTGGGCCAGGTGGAAGGCGAGGCTGGCGCCTGTTACCCCGCCGCCGATGATCACGACGTCTACGGTCCGCGTCATCGCACTCGGAGGGGGGCCACCCAGGCACCCCCACGCCTTCGGCGTGGATGCCCGGGTACCCGCCCCTTCCGAACCTTCCCCCCCGCTTGCGCGGGCCGGGTACCCACCGCGGAGCGGTGGGTGCGCGCTCGAAAGAGTGCCATGGCTACTCCAGCGAGACGCGCTGCCCGATGCCTTCGGCGAGCGCTCGATCATACGCGAGCCGGGCGGCGGCAGCGTCCTCGAGGGCAAAGCCG
This sequence comes from Candidatus Rokuibacteriota bacterium, assembly GCA_016209385.1. Taxonomy (NCBI): domain Bacteria; phylum Candidatus Rokuibacteriota; species Candidatus Rokuibacteriota bacterium. Next base: position 12,502 of record JACQWB010000140.1, on the reverse strand, counting down.
ACGGACTTGAAGAGGGTGATCTCGTCGCGCTTCACTCGACCGGGTTTAGTCCCCGTGACAAGCTCCGACAGCTCGGCGGCGACGTGAGCCGGGGTGATCGCGCCTTCCCTGATCGGGATGAGGAGGTCGCCGGCCTCCTCCTGCGCCGTCGCGTGGGTGTCGACGACGACGCGGGCCCGCTTCACGGTTTGGCTATCGACTTCCCGCGTGTCGGGCCGAAAAGCGCCGACGGCATCGACGTGGGTCCCCGGCCTGAGGCCGTCACCGTCGAAGACCGGGGTCGGCGAGGTCGTGGCACAGGTGACAAGGTCGGCTTGAGCCACCGCGTCCTTCGGGCTCCGGGCCAGCGTGACAGGGATCCCCAGAGCCTCCGTCATGGCGCCGGCGAAGGCTCGTGCCCGCTCAGGCGTTCGCCCGACAACCAGCACACGCTCCAGGGCGAGGATGGCGGCCAGGCAGCGAAGTTGGAAGGCGGCCTGGACACCGGCGCCGAAGCAGGCCACGCGGCGCGTGTCGGGCCTTGCGAGAAAGCGCGCGGCCAGCGCCGAGGTGGCGCCGGTACGAATTCCCGTCAGGAACGCGCCTTCCATCAGCGCCAGCGGCGCTCCAGTTTCGTGGTCGAGCAGGACGTAGGCGGCGTAGATGGTGGGGAGGCCCCGCTCGCGGTTCCTGCCGTAGACCGTGACCAGCTTGGCTCCGAGCGCCCCCGACTCCAGGAGGGCCGACGGCATCACGAGGAGGCGTCCGTCGGGCGGGACCTCGAGCCCGTGACGGGGCACGACCCGCGACGCTCCTGCCGCGTGCTCGCGGAAGGCCGACTCGACGGCCGTGATGACATCGGCGGGGGCGAGCAGGCGCTCGAGCTCCCGCCGGCCGAGGACCAGCATCACGCCTTTGGCTGGCGCCGGATCATGCGCTGCACGCGGACGTCCATGACCGGCTCGCCGCGCTGGTTCACGATCCGGTGCTGGTAGGTCACGATCCCCCGATCGGGCTTCTTTGTCTCGCGCTTGTCGGTGACCTCCACCTGGACGCGGATCGTGTCCCCTGCCAGCACGGGCGCGACCACCCGGACTTCGCCGCCGAGGTAGGCCATGCCGGTGCCGTGGAAGAGGCCGGTCTGCATGATGAGGCCCTCCGAGAGGGCGAAGGTGAAGGCGCCGGGGACGGGGCGCCCCTTGAAAACGCTCTCCCGGGCCACGTACTCCATGTCCATGAAGAGCGGCTCGTTGAAGCCGCACAGGTTCACGAAGGTCACGATGTCGGCCTCGGAGACCGTCCGCCCGAGCGTCTCGTACTTCGCGCCGATCGCGTGCTCCTCAAAGGTCAGCCCTTGCTGTCTCATCTTCTCCTCCTTGCGATGCCGTCCGCTCGGCAGATCGTCACACCTCGCCCAGGTAGGCGCGGCGCACCTCGGGGTTCTCCTGGAGCTGGGCGGCCGACCCCGAGAGCACGATGGCGCCGGTCTCCAGCACGTACCCGCGGTGGGCGATGGAGAGCGCCATGGCCGCGTTCTGCTCCACCAGGAGGATCGTGGTCCCCTGCCGGTTGATGTCCTGGATGGTCTCGAAGATCTGCTCGACGAGGACGGGCGCAAGCCCCATCGAGGGCTCGTCGAGGAGGAGCAGGCGCGGGGAGGCCATGAGGGCCCGCGCGATGGCGAGCATCTGCTGCTCGCCGCCCGAGAGGGTGCCCGCGACTTGGTGTTGACGTTCTCTCAAGCGCGGAAAGAGGGCGAAGACTCGTTCCAGGTCTCTGGACACTCCACCGTCCGAGCGGGCGTAGGCGCCCATGTTGAGGTTCTCCCGCACGGTGAGCTGGTTGAAGACCCGCCGTCCCTCCGGCACCTGCACGATGCCCCTGGCAACGATCTCGTGCGGTGAGAGCATGCTGAGATCCTTACCGGCCAGGACAACGTGGCCCTGGCGAGGTCGCAGTAGGCCGCTGATGGTTTTCAGCGTAGTGCTCTTCCCGGCGCCATTGGCGCCGATCAGAGTCACGATCTCTCCTTGGTCTACCCTGAGGGAGGCTCCCTTCAGGGCATGAATCTGACCGTAGTACACATGCAGGTCATCGACCTCCAGGAGTGCCATCGACTACCCCCTACAACTCTCTTCTCGCAAGGCGAGGCGCGAGGTCCACCTGCTGGAATGAGGACCTTCAATCCGCATCAGGAAGAGGGGACGGCGTAGGGCGGGTCACGTCCGCGGCGCGTTTGCGGGTGCCCAGATAGGCTTCGATCACCCACGGGTCGTTCTGGACCTCCCTCGGCGTTCCCTCGGCGATTTTCACGCCGTAATCGAGGACGGTGACGCGATCGGAGATCCCCATCACCACGCGCATTTGGTGCTCGATGAGCAAGATGGTGATCGCTTTCTCGTTCCGAAGGCGCTGGATGAAGGACATCGTCTCGATAGTTTCCCGGGGGTTCATCCCGGCGGTGGGTTCGTCGAGAAGCAGCAGCTTGGGACGGCTGGCGAGCGCCCGAGCAATCTCCAGGCGGCGCTGCTCGCCGTAAGGCAGGTTCTTGGCCAGGAAGTCTCCCTTACCTGTCAACCCCACGAACTGCAGCAGCTCGCGGGCGGCCGTCGCCGCCGCCTCCTCGTCCCGTCTGGTGAACGGACTGTTCAGAATGGCCCCGATCCAGGACGACCTGAGATGCGGGTGCATGCCCACCAGGATGTTCTCGAGGACAGTCATGTTGGCAAAGAGCCGGATGTTCTGGTACGTCCGGGCAATCCCCAGCCCGGTGATGAGATCCGGCGTGAGGCCGTCGATCGTCGTCTCCTGGAAGACGATGCGCCCTTCATCCGGCCGATAGAAGCCTGTCACGCAGTTAAAGAAGGTGGTCTTCCCCGCGCCGTTGGGTCCGATGATGCTGTGGATCGACTGCTCTCGGACCTCGAGATTCACCTGGTTCAGAGCGACAAGTCCACCGAAGCGCTTGGTCAGATCATGCGAGGTGAGGATGGCCATGCTAGCCGTCCGTCGGCGGCGCGTCGGTCAGCCGCGTCGCTTCCCGCGAGCGGACCATCTCATCGGCTGCGTGCAGTTCCCGGCTGATCGCCGCAGCGGGCCATAGCCCCTCGGGTCGGAGCTGCATCATGAGCACGAGCGCGGCCCCGTAGACGAGGAAACGGAACTCGGCAAACTCGCGAAGCAGCTCGGGCAATCCCACCAGGAACAGCGAGCCCACGACCACGCCGGGCATGCTGCCTATCCCGCCCACGATAATCAGAGCCAGCACGTTGATGGAGATGAGCAGCTGGAAGCTGTGGGGGAACACCGAGCCCACCAGGACGGCGAAGATCGCCCCGCTGACGCCGGCGAAGGCCGCTCCAAGGCCGTAGGCCAGGAGCTTGACGTTCACCAGGTTGATCCCCATTGCTTCGGCGACGTCTTCGTCCTCGCGCAGGGCCATCCATGCCCGTCCCAGCCGCGAATCGCGCAGCCGGATGGCTATATACGCCACCAGTGCGCTGCTGACAAGCGTCACATAAAACAGGTGCTCGGGGCCTTTAAGTTCGAGTCCCCCGATGGTCGGCTTCGGGATTCCCAGCACCCCCTGGGAGCCGCCGAGCCACGGGCGGAGGAAGTCGGAGAGGAACAACAACCGAGTGATCTCTCCGAACCCCAGCGTCGCGATGGCGAGATAGTCGCCGCGGATCCCTAGCACCGGCACGCCGAGGATTACCCCGGCGATCAGCGAGACGACCACGGCGACGGGGACCGCCCCCCAGAAGGAGAGGTTGGCGATGGCAAGATCGCCGGTCGAGGTCAGGAGGCCCGCCGTGTAGGCGCCGATGGCGAAGAAGGCCACGAAGCCGAGGTCGAGCAGGCCGGCCAGCCCCACTTCCAGGTTCAACCCCAAACCCATCAGGGTGTAGAGCCCCACGAGGACCAGGACCGTGGAGAGAAACGGGCCTGCGGCCAGGGGCAAAAGCAGCAACACTGAGACGCCGAGGCCCAGCGCGAGCAGGCGCAGGCCAAGCCGCCGCGAGGCAGGCAACGTGAGGAGCCACCGGCGCGCTGCAGCCTTCCGGTCTGTCCAGAGGGCGCTCATGCCCCCCGCGAGCAGGAACGTTGCGAAGGCGCCCGGGAGAGAGAGACCGTTGTCGGCGAACAGCAGCCCGCGAATTGCCGAGCCGACGATGCTCCTGCGCAGTACGGGATCGAGCAGCTCCTGAAACAGGCCGAGGGCCAGAACGCCCGCCAGACCAGTCACGAGCGGCCCGCGCGCTCGCGCCGCCAGGAGCGAAGCGACGCCGCCCGCGGCCCCGGCTGCCATCGCGGCCAGGACCGTGAGGTATGCTCCTGCCACGCCCTGGCCGAACGAGAGCAGCGAAAAGAGCCCGGGTGAGGCATTGACGAGCACCTGACGCAGGTCCAGGGCACTCCCGACCAAAACCAGCGCGGACAGCAGCGCCCCGGCCACGGCGCCAGCCAGACCAGCGCGCGAGAGGATGAGCATGGGACCACCGCCGGCAGATCGTTGAGCAGCCTGGTACCCGGCTGCCAGACCGGTCAGGAGAAGCAGGGAGCGGCCAAGCGAGATGACGCCAGCGACAATCTGGCGCCCGGCAAACGCCTCCACCATGCCGACGAGCGCAAGGAAGACGGCAACTCCGCCCCAGACCAGACCCGTCCGTATGGTGCCGCCCCACAATCGTGGATCCGTGCTCACAAGCACACCTTCTCTTTGTGGCTAGGCCTTCTTGACCACGAGCCGCTCACCCAGGATCCCCGAAGGCCGGAAGATCAACACCATGACGAGCATGGTAAAGGCGATGACATCCTTGAGCTGGTATGGCGCGACGATGCCCAGACCGTCGAGAAACAGAATGGGGCCGACCGATTCGACGACGCCCAGGAACAGGCCGCCGAGCATGGCCCCCGGGATGTTGCCGATGCCGCCCAGCACGGCGGCTGTAAACGCCTTGATGCCGGGCACAAAGCCCATGAAGAAGTGCACCTGCTTGAAGACCAGCGCGTACAGCATGCCCGCGGCCCCGGCCATCGCCGCCCCGACACCGAAGGTGATCACAATCACGCGGTCTACGTTGATCCCCATCAGCGCGGCCACTTCCATGTCTTCAGACACCGCCCGCATCGCGGTCCCCATCTTGGTCCGCATCACGAAGATGTAGAGCCCGAGCATCATCAACACAGACGCCACCAGCACCACCGCCTGGGTCCGCAGGATCTCGATGCCGGCGATCGTCCACTTGCCTTTGAGGATCTCGGCCTCCGGATACGCCTTGAACCCCGACCCGTAGAGGCCGCGGAAGGCGTACTGCAGGAAGAACGACGCTCCGATGGCCGCGATGAGCGGGACGAGGCGCGGCGCGCGCCTGAGCGGCCGGTAGGCGATGCGTTCGAGGAGCAGCGCGACGGCCGTCGAGGTGACCATCGAGACGGCCAGAATCAGGAGGAGGCTCAGGATGGGGTTCCGGTTGAGGTGGCCGGCCCTTGCCAGGGCATCGGCGACGAAGTATGCCGTATAGGCGCCGCTCATGAACACCTCGCCGTGGGCGAAGTTGATCATGCGCAGGATCCCGTACACCATCGTGTAGCCGAGGGCGATAAGGGCGTAAACGCTGCCCTGGGAGAGGCCGAACACGACGAGGTCAATCCATGTCTCGCCGGAGTACGTCCCAGCGGAGAGGGTGCCGATGGTGCCCCAGATCACCAGGAGGAGTACCCCGGCGCGAAACGCCCAGAGCAGCAGATCGACGAGCGACAGTTTCTGAAACCAGCGTTGCCGCACAGGAGGCCTCTAACTAAAAAGGGGATGAGCCGAAGAGACCTTCCCGGCCCATCCCCTCAGGTGATCGCCCAACCGGTATCGACCTACGGGTAGATCTTCCGCGGATTCTTTCCCGGCTCCCACTTTGCCGGGTCGGCCGACTCCGTCTGGTAGACGGCGATCTTCGGATCTGCGCAGTCGCCGTACTTGTCGCAGGTCAAGGTTCCGGTCAGACCCTTGAAGCCCTTGGTCGCATACAGGGCGTCCCGCAGAGCCTTCCGCCCGATGTAGGTGTTGCCGGCCGCGTCCTTCTTGGCCACCTTCTCGATGGCTGCAAAGACCATCAGCGCGGCGTCGTAGGCGTGTGGGTGAAACGCAGACAGCGGCTTCTCGCCGTACTTCTTCTGGTGCTTGTCAACGAAGGTTTTGTATGCGGGTCCCAGCGCCTCCGGGGAAAGGTCGGGGCTTGAGTGGTACATGCCCACCGCCGCATCGCCGGCGGCCTTCATGAAATCCGGCGAAAACATCCCGTCCGCGCCCATCAGTTTGACCTTCCCCACGCCGGCCACTTCCTTGGCCTGGCGGGTCACGTGGCCGCCCGCGGCGATGAAGATCGGGTAGTAGATCAGGGCCGGCTTGCCCGCGCCGATCTTCGTCAGCACCGGGCGCATATCCGTGTCCGTCGGCGCAATTGCCTCCTGAGAGGTAATCGTACCACCCAGTTTCTTGAAGGTCTCGGCAAACACCCCTGCCAACCCTTCAGCGTACGGGCTCCCGTCGTGGATGGTCGCCGCCTTGCTGACCTTCAGGACTTTCCTGACAAACTCCGCCGCTACCCTCCCCTGCACTTTGTCGTTGTGAGCGGTTCGGACGTAGCCGTCGAAGGTCGGCCCGCGATCAGGAGCGGTGAGCTTGGGCGCGGTGTTGGAAGGCGAGACCGTCACGATTCCGGCCCTCCAGAGGATCGGGGCCCCCGGCACAGCCTCGCTCGAGCAGTTGGAACCGATCGCTGCCACGATCGCTGGGTTTGCGGCCAGCTTGGTTGCCGCAGTCACGCCCCCCTCGGCGTTACAGCCCGAGTCCTCACCGATCAGCTTGATGGGATGGCCCAGGACCTTGCCGCCTTTGTCCTCGATGGCGATTTCGACGCCCCGCCGGGTGTCGATGCCCAGGCTGGCATCGGGTCCGGCCACCACGAACCAGTACGCAATGGTCAGGGGCTCGCCCTTGGCAAGCTTCACCACGCCAACGGGGTCGGTGACCGGCGCCTGGGCAGCGGCGGGGAGGGACGCGAAAGAGAAAGACACCATCATGAGGAGCAACCAAATCCCGAAAGACTGCGGAGCGGTTCCGCGTTTCATAGCTTTCTCCTCCTCATCTTTTGTCGTGTCTCTTTGTTCCGACTCCTCGCTGGACATCACGGGTCCCTATCCCAGGGAAAACCTTCTCGGGCCCTCGCCTCGTCGCTGGCGCAGGCGATGAAGCTGCCTCCGCCGAAGCGCCTCGGCTCGAACTGCCACGCCTGCGGCTCGTCGGGAGCCCCTCGGCTCGAACTGCCACGACGATTTTTCTCAGAGCCTTGCACTCCATAGACCGCTCCCTTACCGGATGTGACACGCCATGCGCCCGTTGGCTTACCTTTTCAGCGCCGGGGCAGTGATCTCCAGTCGCCTCACCTCCTTGCTCTCGTCCCACTTGGCCGGGTCATCAGAGACCACGCGGAAGACGAAGTAGAGCGCTTTCTTCGGATCGCCCTTCTCGTCGAACTCGATCGTCCCCGTAATCCCGCTGTGCTTGACCTTCCGGACGGCCACCATGACCGCCTCGCGGGACGGCAGCTTGCCACCGGCCGCCTTGATGGCTGCCTCCAGCCCCTTGAGCCCGATGGCCGTGGCGTCATAGGCTTGGGCGGAGAAGGACTCGGGGTCCTTCTTGAACTTCTCCTTGAAGGCCTTGGCGAACTCCTTGGCCTTGGGGTACACGGTGACCGGGCCGACGACGGACGTGTAGTACATCCCGACCACGGCCTTTCCGGCGATCTTGGCCAGGGCGGAGGAGTCCATCCCCTCCGGGCCCAGGAACTTGGACTTGACGCCCTTCTCCCGGGTCTGCTTGAAGAACGGGGCCGCCTGGTCATGGATGCCGCCGAAGTAGATCAGGTCGGGGTTCTTGGCCTTGATCGGCGTGATGATCGGGTCGAAGTTGGACCTCTCCTCGGTCCCCTCGAAGCCGACCACCGCGATCCCGAGCTTCTTGGCACGGTCTCTGAAAGACTCGGCCACGCGCTGGCCATATGTGGTCCTGTCGTGGATCACGTAGGCGGTCTTGCCCCCGAGGCTCGTCGCAAACTCTGCTCCCGCAACGCCCTGGACGTCGTCGCGGCCGGAGACGCGGCTGACGTTGGAGTAGTTCCGGTCAGTCAGCGTCGGATGGATGGCGGGGGAGATCATCGCGAGCTGGGCTTCCCGATAGACCTCCGAGGCAGAAATGGCGGTGCCCTGGAGATGGCCGATCACGAGCAGGATTTCCTTGTCAGCGATGATGTTCCTGGCGTTGGCAACGGCGACGTCGGACCTGGCCTCGTCGTCGAACGAAACCAGCTCCACGTAGAAGTCGAGCTTCTCGACAGGGCCCTTGAACTGTTCAATGGCCAGTTGGGCCCCGAGCCTGAGCCCTTCGCCTACGGCGGCCTGGCCGCCCGAGAGCGGGCTCTGGGTAGCGATCTTGACGATGCGCTTCTGCTGGGATTCGACAGGGGAGTTCGCCGGGAGCGCCAGGGCGAGAACGGTGAGGATGAGAAGCAGGGGGCGGATGCGGAAGGGTCTAATCGGGCTCCCTCCCCTTCTCAATGAGATCCGAACAGGAAACGAGGCAGGCCAGTCAAGCTGTCTGCGCGCCATTATAGCGGCTTGGCCGCAGGTGTCAAGTGACCCACCGCACGCCGTTACTCGGGCTTCAGGACGACCCGGTCCTTGACCTTCAGCTCGACCCCCGGCCGGGTTTCCTGGATCTCGGCGAGCGTGAACCGCTCCCGGAGCTCCACCACCCGGGCTGTCCCGATCTCCTCATCCAGCTCGCCCAGGTATTCGCCGCTGACCGGGTGGGTGAGCCGGATACGTTCCCGGCGGAGGCTCAGGATCGAGCCCGGCTTGACGCCGTCGGCGGAGGTCAGGTCCACGACGATGAGCCGCTTCTGGATGTGGACGATGTACCCCCGCGGGGTGACCTCCTGCACGGGAGCCTTCTCCGGCTTCGTCGCCGCACGAGCCAGGGTGGGCTTCGGCGACGTCGCCTCGCCGGCCGGCTGAGCGGACGCGTACTGGAGCGGGCTGATCCTTGCGCCTCCCGGCGGAGACCCGTACTGGGTGACGACGTGGGCAGGGGCGAGTACCGAGTTTTTCCCAAAGATGATGGTGGAAAGGGTCGTCGGGATCTTGTCCTCCTCCACCCAGACATACTCGGGCTCGCGCATCGTCGCGCCGTAGCGGGGGTTCCGGATCAGGACCCAGCGGGCTTCACCGTTCCGCGACGCGACGGCCTGTGAGGCCGGCGCTTTGGGCGCGGCGGGCGGGCCGAGGTTCCGGCTGTCTCCCCCCCTGACGGCTTCATAGAGGCCGCAGGCGGGGAGGAGGAAAACCAGGCTCAGGACGGCGAGGGTGCGGGGGGGCTGCACGAGGCGTTCACCGTGAAGCAGAAGAGCCTGCGGGGCGAGCCCCGCAGGCTCTTGACTGCTCTCAGAACGAGCGACCTTTTAGAAGAAGAACCAGAGCGCTCCGTGAACAATATTCACGTCGCCTTCCTGACGGTCGAACGTGTCAACCCAGAAGCGCCGGTATTCGAGGCCGGCCTGCCAGCGCTGCCAGAACTTCTGAAGGAGGTTCACGTGGACCGACTGGTGCCTGGCCTGGTTGCTTCCGGTGAAGCCAGCCGACGTGATCCTGTCGGCCTCGTGCCAGCCGTAGAGGGCCGTCATGCTGGTGTCCTTGGTGAGCTTGAGCGACGCCCCGGCGTACCAGCCGTCGGCCTCCACGTTGCGGACTTCGCTCCCCACCAGAAAGGCTCCCGGGAAGTCACCGTTCAGGAGCCGGCTCAGCCCGTCGCCGTGCTGGTAGTGGGCCATGAGGGTGACCGGATCCAAGTTGAGCTGGGCGCTGACCTGGATTCCCCACGCGGTCTCGTCCTGGTCACGGCCGCCTGTCAGGATCACGCGGTTGTTGCCGGCAGCGCCGGCCACTTCGCCCTGGAAGATCGAGTGGAGCCAGGAGAGCTTTCCGACGAAGAGTGGGATGTCTTGTCCTTCACCCTGGTTCTCGGCAACCGTCGCGGAGCCCAGATTCTCCAGGGAGTGCTTTTCGGCGCCCGCCTCGAGGACCAGGTCCCCCATGCCGCCCCCGAGGGCGCTCTTCCAGCCCACACGGAGTTGGGGCTGGCGGGCGAAGATCTGGCCCGCCGGCCCGTTGAAGTCAACGAGGTCAGGCTGGGCGATATCGCTGTTCATGAAGATCGACCAGTACTGCCCGGCCAGGAGGAAGAAGCCTGAGGGATGGTCGCCTCGGGCGAAGGCGTGGCGCAGCCGGAGGTGCCGGCTGTTTGAGGTCCCGGCGCTTCCATCGGTGGTGAAGAAGTCGGTCTCGACCCGCCCCGACATCTTGACGCCCATGACCTCGTCGGTGAAGGTCACCCGCACGCGCGTCTCGCGCGCGTCGAGGATGGTCTGGGAGTTGTCGGCATCCCGATCGCCGTCGAGCCGAGTGCTCGCCGGGGAGGGAGAAGGAAGACCGGCACCGTCGGTGATGATCTTGTCGCTGTACTGGACGTCGAGCTTGATGTACCCGCTGATCCCCACCTTCAGCTCGGCCCCGGCGGGCGCGGGCATAGCCGCCACCACGGCTCCGAAGAGCAGCGCGAGGCCAACCAGCATCCATTTCGTCCTCATCGTCTCCTCCTTTCACGCCGGCTCTTCACACGACTCGAGACCCCAGTTTGCAGTCGCGGCTCACTCGCTCTCAGCGGCCCGGCTCTGCTCGAAAAAGCGCCCCCTCGCTACTCGTGAATGACCTCCGGGATGCCAGAGAAGCCGAGCGGACACCGCGATTCTTGTAGCAGAAGTCCCGGTTTCAAGTCAAGCAAAAATCACGCGGGGGAAGTCTAGGAGCGTGTCGGAGTAATGCCCTTCGAGCGCGGGCTTTGCCCGCGCAATCAACTCGGGCCTCGCCTAGTGGCTCACCTCGCCTGCGGCTCGTCGGCAGCCCCTCGGCTCGAACTACCACGGAGGGAGGTATCGGAAGGGGGGCGAAACCCCCCTCCGAGGTGTTTAGCGGGCCTTCGCCGCTTTGATCCTGGCCAGGAATGCGCGGGCGGCCGCGGCGGGGTCCGGGGCCCCGCAGACGGCCGAGATCACCGCGGCACCGTCGGCCCCCGCACGGATCACCTCGCCGACGTTGTCCGGCGTGATGCCGCCGATCGCTACGAGCGGGACGCGGATGAGGGGTCGGACCCGACGGATGAGCTCGACGCCGACAAGCTGGGACTCCGGCTTGGTCGCCGTGGGGTAGATCGAACCGATGGCCACGTAGTCCGCGCCATCAGCCTGGGCGTGTGTCGCCTGCTCCAGGCTGTGGGTCGAGACCCCGAGGATCATTCCCGGACTGAGCAGCCGTCGGGCGATGGGAGCGGGCAGGTCGTCCTGGCCCACGTGGAGGCCGTCAGCTTCCACCGCGAGCGCCGCGTCCAGGCGGTCATTCACGATGAAGGCGACACCGGCCTCGCGGGCGCGACGCCTCACCTCCTGGGCCAGTGGCAGAAGCTGACGGGTGGACCACTCCTTCTCCCGGAGCTGCACCATCCGGCAGCCGCCGGCGATCACCGCATCCAGGACCTCTCTCAGGTCCCGGCCACCGCTCGCGGCGCGGTCCAGGATCGCGTACAGCTCGATCCGCGTTCGTAGAATCTCGGCCATTTCTCTGTTCCTGCTCAATATTCCCGCCGGGGGGAGCATCGAGGGGGGTGGGGACCCCCCTCGAATTTAAAGCGTGGGGAGCGCGAAGCCGCCTTCGAGAAAGACCGGGTCGTCCAGGAGGCGGAGGTGGAACGGGATCGTGGTTTTCACGCCCTCCACCACGCACTCGCTCAGCGCACGTCGCATCCGGCGGATCGCCTGGGCTCGGGTCTCGGCGTGGACGATGATCTTGGCGATCAGGGAATCGTAGAAGGGCGGGATCACGCACGGCGCCAGGAGGTGGCTGTCCACCCTGACGCCCGGCCCACCCGGGGGGACCCAGGTGGTGACGCGCCCGGGCGACGGCGTGAATGTGTCGGGGTCCTCGGCGTTGATCCGGCACTCCACCGCGTGACCGATGAGCTGGACCCGGTCCTGCGCGAGGCTCAGGTTCTCACCGGCCGCGATGCGGATCTGCGCGCTCACGAGGTCGACGCCGGTCAGCATCTCGGTGACCGGGTGCTCCACCTGGATCCGGGTGTTCATCTCGATGAAGTAGAAGCCCCCCTCGCGGTCCACCAGAAACTCCACGGTGCCCGCGCTCACGTAGTTGACCGCCCGGGCCACAGCGAGGGCGGCCTTGTAGAGCCCGCGCCGGGTCTCGGACTGAAGCGCCGGCGCCGGCGCTTCCTCGAGGAGCTTCTGGTGCCGCCGCTGGATCGAGCAGTCGCGCTCGCCGAGGTGGATCCGGGTACCCGCGCGATCACCGAGAACCTGCACCTCCACGTGGCGGCTCTCCTGGATGAACTTCTCCAGAT
>JACQWB010000139.1 GCA_016209385.1 Candidatus Rokuibacteriota bacterium | reverse complement strand
GTGTATCGACACGGCGGGCTCAGTCTCATGGAAATGTCAACCCCGTGGTTGGTGCTTGGTCCGAAGGAGGGAACGACATGAAGCAAAAAATCGGCACTCTCATTGAAGAAGACATCATGCGGTTGGCTAAGCGGCGGGCCGCGGAGGAAGGGCGGTCCCTCAGTGACCTGATCCAGGACGCCCTGCTCCAGTATCTGAAGAAAGGAGGCGCAACCCCCAAGGAACGGGAAGCGGCTTACCGCCTGTTTTGCGAGCAACCGATGAAACTCACACCCGAGCAACTTCGTCACGTGCTCGAAGAAGACATGTGGGAGCTATGACCCTCGACGATATCCCGAGCGGAACTCTCTGTGTCCTCGATACCAACATCCTGGTCTACGCGGAGCAGGGTGTATCAGAGCAGGCTCAACGTCTGCTACGCCGGATCGAAAGGCAGGACGTGACCGGAGTATTGCCCCAACCGGTTTGGCAGGAGCTCATTCACCGGCTAATGGTCACCGAGGCGATATTGCACGGCCAGATTAGCGGAGGGAATCCGGGCCGACAACTTTCCGGAAAGCCTGAACTCGTCAAGAGCTTGACGCTGTACCGAGACAAGGTCAGGGGCTTGGTGACGCTTGGGCTAGGGTTCGAGCCCTGCCACCAGGCTGATCTCATGGATAAGGCGCTCCAGATACAAGAACGATATGGGCTCCTGACCAACGATTCTCTCATTGCGGCCATCGCCCTCCGGCTGGAAGCAGACGCCTTGGTCACGGCAGATGCGCGGTTCAAGGCCATAAAAGGTCTGAGGGTGTATGCCCCTTCGGATGTAAGAACGGCCTGACGCATGACATAACATCCTGGCTGCCCGAGCAAACGAGCTGTACTCCCTCATGGGGACAAACGTCCAGGTGATCTTCCGACAGCGGCTGCAACGCTCCGATGACTTCTGGGTCGAGGCCGGGCTGAAGAAGCATCTGAGCTTGCGGCGAATCTTTGGCGCCCCAAGCCGGCAGCAAGGGCCGAACGGGACGGAATTCTTCCTCGTGGGGTTCAATCTAACATGAGCGAACAGACTGCGACAGACCGAGCCAAAGCGCCGATCGCGCCTAATGACAAGGTGCGTTTGCCCTCTTACCCGGAGCTTAGCATCGGCGAAGTCCTGCGCATCGCCGAGACAGCGGGGTTCTACCAGGCCGACGTGGTCTTTGAGACGCCCACGGGCCGACGGTTGGAGACCTTTCCGGTCGAGCTCCTTGAGAAAACGGGCGACCCGTGGCAGCGACTGGCGGAGGGAGCTTTCGATGACCCTGTCACGTACCAGGTCAAGCAGATCGCCATCGACCTCGCGCACTCGAATTTCGGCGGGGAGCTCTCGGCCAGCAGGGTGAACCTCCTTCCTCACCAGATCCTGGTGGTCCATGACCTGGTCGGGATGGCTGAGCGGCGCCTCCTGGTTGCGGATGAGGTCGGGCTGGGGAAAACGATTGAGACCGGCATGCTCCTGCGGGAGTTACATGTGCGAGGGGAATCCGACCGGGTCCTGATCGTGGCCCCAGCGGGCCTGGTGAAGAATTGGCAGAATGAACTGCGAGACTGCTTCCGGCTCCACTTTTCGATCCTTGGGCACGATTTCTACGACTACGGGACGGCTTCGTGGGAGATGCACCCGTGGGTCATTGCTTCGATTGACACCCTGAAGCAGCCGCGCAGGATTCAGCGACTCCTCGGGGCCCTGCGGTGGGACGTGATCGTCTTTGACGAGGCCCATCACTTGTCGAGAACGCGCACCGGAAAGAAGACGGTCACGACACAAAACTACAAGCTTGCGGAGGCCCTCCGAAGCCACACGCGCGATCTCCTGTTCCTGTCAGCCACGCCCCATCAAGGCAATCCGTATCAATTCTGGTCCCTGATCCAAGTGCTCAACGATCAGCTCTTCACGAGCCCCGAAGAGTTGAGTGATCACCGAGGCATGCTGGCACGTGTGATGATTCGGCGGACCAAGCGCGAAGTGACGGATGCCCAAGGCCATCCGATCTTTCGTCGCCGCCACGTCCACACGGAACGGTTTCCGCTGGCTCCGAGCGAGCGCGAATTCTACGATCGGCTCAGCGAATACCTGCGAGAGGGCTATACCGTTGCCGGGATCGACCAGTCACGGACAACCCGTCAGCAGCGGGCGATCGGCTTCGTCATGGCCACGTTCCAGAAGATCATGTCGTCCAGCCCGCGCGCCATTCGCCAGGCGCTCCGGCGGCGTCTGCTCGTCCTCTTAGCTCGCAAGCAACTAGGCCTGGAAGCGAAACGGCGATCGGGCGCCGCCACCAGTGAGGCGATCCTCAAGATTCAGGACGAGATGCTGCAGGTGGCGAGCGCCCTCCTCGGGGAGCGCACGGCGGATCATGTCGATGCGGAGGCCTATGTCCTGCGGGTCCGCCGTCGTCTCCTGAAACGGATGGAAGAAGACTACGAAACCACTGAGTGGTCGCTCGACGGTGACGAAGAAGCTGAAGAAGGGGTCTATGCCGAAGCTGATATCCCTCAGGAAATTGAGAAGGTTCGGGAACTGATTCGGCTGGTCCCGCAGGGGCCTGATCGGCGCTTCGATACCGTGATCCGGGCCATCAGTGAACTCACCCACCAGAATCCGGATGAGCGGTTTATCATCTTCACACAGTACCGCGACACGCTCGAATTCCTATCTGAGGAATTGGGCAAAATCTACGGCTCGCACCGTCTGGCACGGATCGTGGGTGGTCCATTAGAGGATAAGATCGCCGCTATGGAGGCATTTTGGGCGCCCGATGGCGCGCGCTTCCTCATTAGCACGTCAGCCGGCGGAGAAGGCATCAATCTTCAAATCGGGCATATTGTCTTCAACTATGACCTCCCTTGGAACCCCATGGCGGTTGAGCAACGCATCGGCCGGATTCACCGGTACGGCCAGGAGGAGACAGTTCAGGTGTACAACCTCCTGGCTCAGGATACCGTCGAAGAACAAATCTACGGGCTGTTAGAGCACAAGCTCTTTGAGATCGCGCGATCCATCGGCAAGACCGACGCGCAAGGCCGGCCGCTGGAAGACTTTCGGAGCGAGATTCTAGGCTACCTTGGAAGCCGTCCAGATTATCAGGATCTTTACAAGCGAGCCCTCGTGGATCGTGATTACCGACGGACGGACGTCGAGCTGCAACGGATGATACAGGAGGCGCTCCGAGCCCGCGAAGCCCTGGATCGCCTGGCCCAAGACCTGGGCCACTTCAACCTTGAGCATTATCGAACGCTAAAAGGACGTTATTCGTTGGCTGAGCTTGGGGAGTGGGCCCGGATGGCGATCCTGAGACTCGGCGGAGGCGCGATCCCCACCGGAGAGTTCTGGACTTTCATTTGTCCTGAGCCTTTGCAGCGGAAGTATCGTCTCCTCCCCAGGTACGAGAAGGTCTGTTTTGACCGGGACGTTGCGCTCCGTCATCGCGCATGTGAGCTTGGCGGAATAGGCCATCCGCTTGTGGACGCTCTCCTGGAGGAAACACGCTCTGGAGTTCTCGCCGGTGACGTTGCCGATCTCAAGACGGGAACTGTATGTGCGCGCTACCTCATCCGCCGTCGAGATGAACGCGGGCTCATCCAGAGTCGAGTAGTCACCCTGATTTACGACCCCTCAACACCAGAGGTCCGGATCGCCCAGCATTTTCCAACCGGCGAAGATAAAGAATCAGACAGTGTAGCCGTGGACCTTGCACAAGCCCGAGCCGCCCTTGAAACTGCCCTGGAGGCGGAGATCAATAATTGGCTACCCAGCCGGCAGTCCAGGATTGGTCTGAGTATCTCCCTGGTTGGCCTCCATAAATAGAGCAGGTTTCTTATAATAAGTCCATGAGCGACAGCGGGATCGCACGGATCGCGGAAACCCACGGAGTCGTCCTGCTCCTTCAGTTCGGCTCCTCGGTCACGGGCAGGACTCATGCCAGGAGCGATGTGGACCTGGCCGTGCTGCTCGACCGACCTCGAGTCTCTCTCAGTGATCGCGCGGCGCTGCTCCATGACCTCCAAGCGCTTTTTCCTGACCGAGAGGTGGACCTCGCAATCGTGAACTACGCCGACCCGCTTTTCTTGAAAAAAATCATGGAGACTTGCCGGCTCCTTCATGGAGACCCAAGACAACTTCAGCGCTTGAGGATCTACGCCTTCAAGCGATACCAGGACCACAGAAGATACCTCGACATGGAGCGCCGCTTTGTCGCCCGAAGCCTTGAGACGGATACCCTGTGATGGTTGACTCCGAGCTGGTGATCCGGAAGCTTGCGCTGATTACAGGAGACCTGAGCCAGCTCGCCAGTATTGCCGACAAGAGCCTGGAAGATTATCTCGCTAGCTCGACTGACGAAGTTCTTGCCGAGCGCTATCTTGAACGGATCATCGGGCGAATGATCGACATCAACTACCACGTGATCACGGAAACCGGGTTGCCGCCACCAAGGGATTACTACGATTCCTTCACCCAGCTCTCGAAGCTCAAAATCCTCGCTCCGGCGTTCGCCTCACGAATCGCCACCTGCGCCGGGCTCCGAAACCGAATCGTCCATGAGTACGACGAGATCGACTCCCAGAAGATCCACGAAGCGCTTCAGGCCGCCGTGAAGGACATCCCGGAATACCTGCGGTTGATTCACCAGTACGTTCAAGCCCTGCCTCGCTGAATGTCGCCATCGAAAGACGACGGGGATCAAATCCGCCGTGGCCGGATCCTCGTCAGCTACTAGCTCCTCTCGGAGTAGCTGACGGAGGTCCTCATACGTGACATGCTTGACCGGCGTCGGATTCACCTAAGATTCGACAGGGGAGTGAGGTTTAAAGGGAGTCGCTGGAGTCAGGTTAGAGGCCGGACTTGTCGGCGAGGGCGAGGGCGGCGTCGGCGAGCACCTCGACCCGGGGACCGAAGCCGGCGAAGCGCAGGTCCTGGGTCTGGCCGCGCTTCCAGCGGATGTAGATCTGCTGCACCACCACCGCGGTCTTGTAGAGGGCGAAGATCTCGTAGAAGGCGATCTTGGAGAGGTCCCGTCCAGTCTTCTCCGCGTAGCGCTTCACGATCTGCTCCCGGGTGTAGAACCCGGGCAGGGCCGTGAGCTGAACCACCGACTCGCGCCGCGGATAGGGGTCGCCGGCCTCGGCCCAGTAGCAGAGGAGCGTGCCCAGGTCTACGAGCGGATCACCGGTCGTGCACATCTCCCAGTCGAAGACCGCCACCACGTGCCCGGGATCTGCCCGGTCCAGCATCGTGTTGTCTAGCTTCAGATCGCCGTGGACCAGCGTGGCGCCGGTCGGCGAGGGGATCCGCTCTGCCAGCCACCGGGCGAGGTCGTTGATGGTCGGGACCTCGCGGTCTTTGGCCCGCTCCCAGCGCTCTGCCCACCCCTTCACCTGCCGCTCCACGAAGCCCTCGGGCTTTCCCAGGGTCTCCAGCCCGGCAGCGAGGTAGTCCACGGCATGCAGAGCTGCCATGACGTCCACGAGGGCCTCGCTGATCTTGCGTCGGGTTTCGGGTTCGGTGCCGAGTTCGGGCGGCCACTCCCGACGGATGACAATGCCTCGCCGCCGCTCCATCACATAAAAGGGGGCGCCGATGACCGAGGGATCCTCGCACAGGAGGTAGGGACGAGGGGCGGGGGGGAAGACGCGCCAGAGCCCGGAGAGCGCACGGAACTCGCGGCCCATGTCGTGGGCCTTCGGGGCCACGGGCCCGAGCGGCGGCCGGCGCATGACATATTCCGCGTCGCCGTAGCGGAGGAGGTAGGTCAGGTTCGAGTGCCCGCCCGGGAACTGCTCGAGCTCGAGTTCTCCCTTGGCGTCGGGGAGCCGGCCGCGAAGGTACGTGTCCAGCGGGGCGACGTCGAAGCGCTCATCAGGGCGGATCGGAGCCGTGTCTTTGCTTGAAGAAATCTCCACGGCGAGACGCACGCCTAGATCGACTCGAACTCCCTGAGGATCCGGCGCGCGACGACCATCCGGTGGACCTCGTCGGGGCCGTCGTAGATCCGCGCGGCGCGGGCCTCGCGGTAGAACATCTCCAGCGGGGTGTCCCCCGAGATCCCCGCTGCGCCGTGGGCCTGGATGGCCCGGTCGATCACGTCGTGGAGGACCTTGGCGCCGAAGAACTTGATCAGCGAGATCTCGACGCGCGCGTCGAGCTTCTGGTCCATCTTCCAGGCGGCGTAGAGCGTCAGGAGCCGCGCCGCCGTCATCTCAGCCCGCGAGTCCGCGATCCAGTTCTGGATCGTCTGCTTCTCGGCCAGCTTGCTCCCGAACGCCTCGCGGTTCAGGACGTGCCGGCACATCAGCTCGAAGCTCCGCTGGGCCACGCCGAGCCAGCGCATGCAGTGCTGGATTCGCCCGGGGCCGAGGCGGGCCTGGGCGATCTTGAAGCCCTCGCCGCGGGGGCCCAGGAGGTTCTTGGCCGGGACCCGGCAGTTCTCGTAGCGAATCTCGCAGTGACCGCCCTGGCGCCGGGTGTGCCCCATGACCGGCACCTGGCGGATGATGTCGAGGCCGGGCGTGTCGATGGGGACGATGATCATGCTGAAGCGCTTGCGGGGGGCCGCGGTCGGCTCGGTCTTGGCCATGACGATCGCGAAGGCTGCCCCGACGGCGCCGCTCGTGAACCACTTGTGGCCGTTGATCACCCACGCGTCGCCCTCCAGGACCGCCGTGGTCTGGAGGCTGGTCGGATCGGCGCCCGAAACCTCGGGCTCGGTCATGGAGAAGCAGGAGCGGATCTCGCCGGCGACGTTGGGCAGGAGGTACTTCGTCTTCTGCTCCTCGGTGCCGTAGAGATGCAGGATCTCGCAGTTCCCCGCGTCCGGGGCCTGGCAGCCGAAGATGATCGGACCGATCGGGCTCCGGCCGATGATCTCGTTCATGAGCGCGAGCCCCACGACGCCGATCCCCATGCCCCCGACCTCCTCGGGCATGTGAGGGGCCCAGAGGCCCAGCTCCTTCACCCTGGCCTGGAGGCGCTTGAGGGTCTCCCTGGGCAGGCCCTCCTCCGTCATCTCGCGCTCGGCGGGATAGACGTACCTCTCCATGAACTGGGTCGCGACGTTGCGGATCTGCTCCATCTCGGGCGAGATGCTGAAGTCAATCATGAGCGGCTTCCTCCCCGCATGCGCTGAGTGGGCAGCCTCGATTATATCTCACGCCGGCTCAAGGGATCTTCCGGCGCGTCTTGCTGGGGTCGGGGGCTCGGACGTCGGAGGCTCGGGGCTCCCCAACGCGTGCGCCAGTCGCGCCCCGACGAGGCCGGCGAGGGCTCCCACGGCGAGCACCAGGACGACGCCGATCGCGACGTCCGGGATCGTGGGGAGGCCCGGCCGAAGCGCGGGGATTCGCGCGAGGCCCCAGCTCGCGGTTCCGAGATAGACCGCGGCGAAGGCCAGGCTCGGCAGGAGCGTGCGGCGGCGGGCGTCCGCGAGGCAGAGCGCGACGGCGGGAAGAAGCGCCCAGGTGATCGCCCGGGCCCGTCCCGTGTACGTCACGACGGGCCCGCGGTTCTCCCTGGCCATCGCATGGGCCTTGGCGACGGGAGAGGTCGGGTCCTTGGCGATCGCCTCCTCGATCGCGGGCTCGGGCTTCAGGATCGCGAAGCCTGCGCGTGCGATCCCGCCGCCTGCCAGCGAGATCGCCGCCGCCGCGATCACAGCGAGCGTGGGGGCCCAGCGCCTGAGGGAGAGGCGAGCGACGGGCAGGAGCGCCACGGGGAAGAAGAGTGCCCCGAGCATCGGGTAGTAGAAGAACGCCAGGCCGCCCCGCTCGTAAGCCCAGAGCACGCTCGTTCCGAGCAAGAGGTGGAAGCTCCCGAAGAAGAGCGCGCCACCGAGGAGGAGGGCCAGGAGGCGGGCCCGGCTGCCCGACGGACAGGTCTCTACGGCCAGGAGGAGACAGCCGGCGGTGTTCACCTGCCCCCCGAGGAGCCCGAGGAGGTGAGGCGGGCTCCAGAGCGTGACGTCCAGCCCGAAGAGGCGGTGCCAGAGGTCGTCAACGGGCGCGGCCAGTACGGTGATGGCGATCCCCCACCATGCAAGATGCATCCCGCGCGTTCCCACGAGACCCAGCACGCGGCGGCTCCCGGGTGCCGGATCACCGCGTCGCGCACGGAGCGTCTCCCGAGCCAGGGCTCCCAGGGAGAGGGCGACCACGGCAGTCACGGCGGAGTAGGTCATCAGGTGCGGCGGGATCCAGAACGAGTCGCGGCCGATGACGATGTGCCAGTGGATGTCCCAGCCGACGCCCCAGCCGCCGAAGACCTTGGCCGCGAGCATCGCCCAGAGCACACGTCGCCCGACGGCGTGTGCGTCGGCGGTCCGGGTCGGCGCGGCCATGGCTACTTCTTCGCCGGCTCGACTCCCAACACCTTGACGTCGAAGTAGAGGGTCTTGCCCGCGAGCGGATGGTTCAGGTCGATGATGACGGTAGCGTCCTTGACCTCTTTGACCCGGACCAGCATCGTCTCGCCCGTGCGGCTGCGCGCCACGAGCTGCGTCCCGACGGTGAGGGCATCGGCCGGGAGCATCTGCTTCGGCACCTCGGCCTGGGCCGACGGGTCGAGTGCACCGTAGCCCTCCTCGGGCTTGACCGTTACCTGCTTCTCATCGCCGGCCTGCATGCCGTTCAGGGCTTTCTCGAGCCCGGGGACGATCTGCTGCTGCCCCTGAACAAAGGTGAGCGGGCCCCGCCCCTTGTTGGAGTCCAGCACGGTGCCGGCGTCGTCTTTCAGGGTATACTCGAGCTGGACCGTGGAGCCGCTCTCGATGACGGGACTCATCGCTTTCTCCTTGGGCTGGGCCTGGGCGACGCCGGGCACGAGCGCCAGGACGAAGAGGAGCAGCAGCATCGCGTTCATCTCGCCTCCCATCTCGCCGGACGGCGTGCGCCAGCGCATGCACGCGAGTCTACACCCGGCCCGGACCCGGCGCAATGAGGGTTGACGAGGGCGGACGCCCGGGGAATCATTGGGGGAGCATGGTCATGGGTGCCGAGACGGCCTTCACGGTTCAGGCGCGAGCGTTCGAGCCGGCCTACCTCAAGCTCGGGGTCGACGCGATCGAGCGGCGTGCGGCGGAGGCGATCGCGAGCCTGGCCTCCTGCCGGGTTTGCCCGCGCGACTGTGAGGTGGACCGCCTCCACGACAAAACCGCGACCTGCCGGTCCGGGCGCCTCGCGCTCGTGGGCTCCCACTTCCCGCACTTCGGGGAGGAGGACTGCCTCCGCGGCTGGAACGGGTCGGGCACGATCTTCTTCTCCTGGTGTAATTTGCGTTGTGTCTTTTGTCTTCACCCCGAAGAAGCTGTTCTCACGGATCGAGGACCCCAAAGCATCGAAACGATCTTTCTCTCCAGCGGTCAGGAAGCGGCACTGAACGGGGGGAAGGTGAGGTTTCCGCAATGGGTTCAAGTCTACACAAGAAGAGGGACACTGGCGCGGGCAGCAAAGGTCTTCTGCCATCCGTATCGAGGGGAATTGGTCGTAGTAAAGCCTTACGGCCTGCCCCCCCTGACGGTCACCCCTGAGCATTCGATCTTCGTCGCCTCGGGGCCCCAACTGGAAATCGAGAAGATTCCCGCAAAGGCTCTGACGAACGCCCATTTCATGGTAGTGCCCAAGCTCAGGGCAGCAGATTCCCCGGCTGAACTGGACGTTCTGACGCTGCTTCAGCCCTCGGTGACGAGCTTTCGCAGATCCGTTCGTCGAAGGGTGTCGATGAAGACCCTGAATCAGGTGGCTGCCATGGCGGCGGCAGGCGCACTCACTTCCCGGCAAATCGGCGAGCAACTCGGTTATCACCCCGCCTATGTTCGAGCGCTGCTGCCACGTGTCAGGCGAGGTGAACTTCAGGAAGAGGCCGAGTCTATCCGAAACGATCTGGTGAAGGAGGGTGATCGGATCCGATATAAGGAGACGCCGGAAGCGTATTCCGTGCCGATCCATCGGATCTCTCGCATCCCCTATGAAGGACCCGTGTACAACCTTGAGGTTGCTGACGCGGATCACTCGTATATCGCGCAGGGGGTAGCGGTCGGCAACTGCCAGAACTGGGATATCAGCCAGAAGGGTGAGGGTGAGGCGGTAACGCCCGAGCGTCTGGCCGGGATGATGCTCGAGCTCCAGGCCCGGGGCTGCCACAACATCAACTTCGTGACGCCCGAACACGTGGTGCCGCAGATCCTGGAAGCGCTGCCGCTGGCTATCCGCGGAGGCCTCAGGCTCCCGATCGTGTACAACACGAGCGCCTACGACAGCCTGGAGAGCCTCCGCTGGATGGACGGCATCGTGGACATCTACATGCCGGACTTCAAGGTCTGGGACGGTGCGGTCGCGAAGCGCTTCCTGAAGGCGCCTGACTATCCCGAGGCGGCGCGCCGTGCGATCAGCGAGATGCACCGCCAGGTCGGGCCGCTCGTGCTCGACCAGGACGGCATGGCCAGGCGCGGCCTCCTGGTCCGCCACCTCGTCATGCCGGGGCTGCTCGAGGAGACGCGGCAGATCATGAGTTGGCTCGCCCGCGAGCTGTCCCCGGACACCTACGTCAACGTGATGGGCCAGTACTATCCGGCGGGGGCGGTGTCGTCAGAGAAGTATCCCGAGCTGAACCGCCGGTTGTTCCCCGACGAGTACCTGGAGGCTGTCCGGATCGCCCGCGAGGCCGGGCTCTGGCGCCTCGACGAGCGCCGCCCGCGCCGCCGCCCCCTCTGGGGGTAGGGGTCGAAGTGTATCAGAAGTTAGGCATTGACGAGTTGGCGCGCGCAGCGGGATAGTCCGGGCGGAGAAGCCGGATGGACCTGACTCACGTTATCGTCATCGGGTTAGTCGTGGTTGGCATCGCAGCGCCGATCGTCGGGTTGGTGATCCTCGGGCGCATGCTGAAAAGGGATGAGGCGATCGACGCAGCGATTTACCTCGCCCACCGGCAAACGCAGGAGTTCCTCAAGGAATATCTGAGACAGCGAGGGTAGCTTTCAGCGCGCCCGCGCCGTGCGCGTCTTCGCGACCCCGATCATGCTGTCGCGCGTGACCAGGCCCGCCAGTTCGTCCTCGCCCATCTGTTCCGTCCCTGCGGGCCGCGCCGGGATCACCAGGTAGCGCATATCCGCAGTGCTGTCCAGGACCCGTACCTGGACGTCTGGGTCCAGCTCCAGCCCGAACTCCTTCAGGACTCCCCGCGGATCGACGACCACCCGCGAGCGGTAGTTCAGGCTCTTGTACCAGTCGGGCGGGTAGCCGAGGAGCCCGCGCGGGTAGCAGGAGCAGAGGGTGCAGACGACGACGTGGTGGACCGCTTCGGTGTTCTCGACGGCGATGATCGTGGCGATGGCCCCCACGTCGATGCCGAGCTCCGCGATGGCCGATTTGGCGTCGGCCAGCAGGCGGGCCTTGAACGCGGGGTCGGTCCAGGCCCGGGCGACCACCCTGGTGCCGAGGGCCGGGCTCCGCGAGTCCATCTCCTCGACTGCCTGTCGGACCTCGTCCGCGGTGATCAGTCCCTTCTCGATCAGCAGGGCCTGGAGCGCGTCCACCCGGCGCTCGAAGAGAGCCTGCTCCGGCGCGTCCTGAACGGTTGGGTGCGGGTGTCCCTCGTGGTCGTCGTCCATCGTGCCTCCTCAGTTCACCCCGGCTCGAGCCAGTGCTCGTAGATGTCGACCAGGAGCCGGTCCTGCGACGAGCCCCCGTACTTCTCCCAGAGCCGAACCTGATCGAACCGGACGAGATAGAGGAACTGTTTGGGGAGCCCGTCGCCGCCGTAGGCGAGCGACTCCGGGTTGCGGAAAGCGCCATGGATCCCTTCGACGGAGCCGATCTTGCCCTGGAGGTAGCCGGGGGTTCTGACGTGGCCGCGGACGGCGGGGTTTGCCATGACCCGCACGCGGTCACCGGGCTTGAACTTTGCCGCCACGGGCTCCGAGCTCCTCCGCCTTGCGATCGATCTCCGCGCGCGTCAGGATGCCCTTCTCGATCAAGAGCGTCTCCAGGGCGATCAGCCACCGCTCGTAGTACGTGCACTTCTCGTACTTGGCCGGCTCGATGCTCTCGATCGCCCGGCGCATCTCGTCAACCTTGATGATCCGCCGCTCCGGTGTCCACAGGAGCCGCATCAGGGCATCGGTGCGCTTCTCCCACCACGCCAGCTCGTGCTCGGATCGGTCGATCGGCCCCGCGCCCGGCCACCCCCCTCGATCATGGACTCGTGTCATCGCCGGCCCCTTTGGGAATTCAGGCTCGCGGCCAATCCTACGCCTCCGCCTGCGCGTGTCAAGATGCCGCCGGATTGGGTCGTGGTACGGCCCCCGCTCGCCGCAGTATGGGCAGGCGCCCGTCTCCTCCCACCACTCACGCGCCCATTGACGGCGGAGGGCCGTGGCTCGGGGCTCGCCGACCTCGTCGATGAGCCGGAGGATCTCCTGGTCGACCTGACCGGCCTCTTCACGGTCGGCAGCGGGCCCCTGGGCGGTCAGCTCGAACCAGCGCCGGAGCGGCTGGTGGTAGGCAGTCTCCGTGGCCGCTCGGTTTAGCGGGGGCTGGGAGGCTGGCTCAGGCCCCTCCCGGCCCGAGAGCCGGGCCATCAGGTCGAGAATCCGGGGCGCCAGGTTATCCACAACGCGCACCCTTCGTTCTGCTCTTTTTCGCCCTCGAAGCGTCAACACGTCTACAAGCCGCATAAACACTGGGGTGTAGACGCTTCGTGCAAGTGTCAACGTTGACAGATGCAGAAGTGTCTACAACCCGCAT
>JACQWB010000138.1 GCA_016209385.1 Candidatus Rokuibacteriota bacterium | reverse complement strand
GGCCTGGACTTCCTGACCCCGAGGGGCCTGGACTTCCTGACCGCGTGGCGCCTGGACTTCTTGGCCACGGGGGGCCTGGACTTCCTGACCCCGAGGGGCCTGCACTTCCTGACCGCGTGGGGCCTGGACCTGACGGCTCCGCGGCGCCTGGACTTCCTGGCCGCGTGGCGCCTGGACCTCAGGCTTGGCGCCAGCTAGGGCGCGAGGGGCCTGAATCTCCTGACCCCGAGGGGCCTGGACTTCCTGACCGCGTGGCGCCTGGACTTCTTGGCCACGGGGGGCCTGCACTTCCTGACCCCGAGGGGCCTGGACTTCCTGACCGCGCGGGGCCTGGACCTCACGGCTCCGCGGCGCCTGGACTTCCTGGCCACGGGGGGCCTGGATCTCAGTGCGGGCACCGGCGAGCGCCCGCGGGGCCTGGATGTCGTCAGCCTTGGCCACCTGGCGCTTCTTCAGCATCTCCTTGGCAGTGTCTACGTCGGGGCACGGCGAAGCCGCCTGGCCTACCGTCGCGGAAACCGCCACTACCAGCAGAACGCTGAGCAGTGCGACGAGCAGCTTGTTCATGTGGTTGGCTTCCCCTCCTTCTTGCTTGTTCCTCTCGTTAACTCCATCTTACCTGTCGGGCTCGGGCTTAACCCAGGCCTCCTACACCGGCATTTCCCTCCTTCCTCCCTCCACCTCCTTTTATGTCGGTTTGAACTATGACGTTAGAGCTTCGCATTGGCCTTTCTTTTAGCAAGCGGGGTGCCAGGGCCACGGCCACGGATAAAGCCCTTATTTTCTAGGATCTTATCTTCTACCGTGCTCCACGAGGGACCCATCCAGCGGTTGGCGTTCTGCCAAAGGACCACGGCTCCACCGTTGGCATTGTGCCAGACCCCCCAGGTCCCTCGTTGCTCCGTCCTGCCCGTTTCCTATGACCTTGGCGGCAACGCCGGTGGCCAAGTTCTGGGCACGAGCCTTCGTTGCCACGGAAGAGAAAAGTCTGGTACGTTATCGGCTGGTTTCACCCGCCGTCGGAGGTACGGACATGCTCGTTCGGTGGCTCTCTATCGTGGCGCTGGTCGTTCAGGGGTGCAGTGCCGGCGTGCCGGCCGTCGCGCCTCCGCGTTCCTCGCTGCCCGTGCCGACGCGGCTCGTGCTCGACAACGGGGTGCGGCTGATCATCCAGGAGCACCGGGCTAGCGACGTCGTGGCGCTGCATCTCTGGGTCGGCGCGGGCGGCCGCGACGAGCGGGCTGACGAGCTCGGGTTCTCTCACTTCGTGGAGCACATGCTGTTCAAGGGGACGACCAGGCGAGGGCCGGGGTTCGTCGACCGCGATGTCGAAGGCGTGGGAGGGCGCACCAACGCCGGGACCTCGCTGGACTACACGTTCTACTATCTCCTGCTCCCCGCGCGTCATGCCGCGTCCGGCATCGAGCTGCTGGCCGACGTCGCCTTCAACTCGGTCTTCGACCCGAAGGAGATGGAACGGGAGCGCCAGGTGATCTTCGAGGAAGTGCGGTTGAGCGAGGACAACGCGCGGCGCTCGCTGATGCGCCAGCTCTACGGCCTGGTCTTCGACAGCCACCCCTACGGGCGCCCGGTTCTCGGCGCCGAAGCCGCGATGAAAGCAGCCAGTCGCGAAACGCTCCGGGGCTATTACTCGCGCCACTACGTCCCTGAGAACATGGCGGTCGTCGTGGCCGGCGCGGTCGACCCGGAAGCGGTACGCGCCACCGTCCTTCGCGCGTTCGGCAGCGTTCCGCCGGCTGGCTTCAGGCGCGCGCCGATCCCGGCACCTCCTCCCGTCGAGAAAGGCCGGCGCAAGGAAGTCCCGCGACCCGAGAAGCAGGCGTGGCTCGGACTGGGGTGGCCGGCTCCGCGGGTGGATCACCCCGATGCCCTCGCCGTGGACCTGCTGGCCTCGATCCTCGGCGGCTCACGGAGCTCGCGCTTGCACCAGAGCCTGCGCGAGCGGCACCGCGTGGTCGCCTCGATCCGGGCGTCGTACGCGGCGCTCCAGGGCGGTGGGCTCTTCGCCGTTGCGGCCCAACTCCAGCCCGGAGATCAGGAGCAGGCGGAGCGTCTCATTCTGGAGGAGGTCCGCGGGATCCAGACCGAGGGGGTCAGCGAGGCCGAGCGACAGCGCGCCCTCATCGCCGCCGAGTCTCAGCACGCCTTCGCCACCGAGAAGGCCGAAGGGCTGGCGTACGCCTACGGCTACGCCGAGACCGTCTGGCGCCTGGAGGCCGAGCTGCGCTATCTGGAGAACCTCCGCGCCGTCACGCGCGAGCACATCCAGGAGGCGGCGCGGCGCTACCTCGATCTCGCGCGGTACGCGCGCCTGGCATTCGTCCCCCGAGAATCCGCGCGCGGCGGTCCTGGCGTGGCTCCCGGCGGTTCTCGCGAGTGAGCGCAGGGTAGCTTTAGTCCCGCGGACACCCCGCGCCGTCTGCCAGGCTCTGGGCGAGGTCTTCCACGGCGCTCAGGGACGGAGCCGGTGGCGACTGCTCGAGAGCCGCGCGCTGGGCGGCCTCGGGGAGCGAGAGGAGTGCGCCCTGGGCGGTGAGACGGAGCGTGGGGCCCAGGAGCCTCGCGACTTCCGAGATGAGCGCCAGGGCCACGGAGAGCCGCTCCGAGCGCGTCCCGCATTCGGCGAGCCGTCGCCTGAAGAGGCGCGATAGGTTGAGGCTCACCACGGCGCGGTCGCCGTCCAGCCCCAGCAGGTCTCCGGTCACGGGGCCCCACTCGAGCCTGAGGGCCTCGAGGGGTTCGTGGAGCCAGGGGCGCAGGGCTGGAGCGCTCTGATGGGCCACGAGCGCGCCGAGCGCCGTCCGCCACGCTCGACCGAGCGGCTCCGAGGGTCCCGACTCCGGGTCGATCGGCACCACCCGGGCGAGCCCGCCGTCGGCGGTCAGCATCAGGTGATCCTCCACCGCCGTACCGAGGGCCCAGAGGGAGCAGACCACTGTCCCCGCTTCGTCGCGGACCACGCGCGGCTCGCTCCGGACCAGTGCCTGCCACGGGCGCCGGTAGTACGCGTTCCCCCGAAACACCACCTTCTCCACGCCGGCGCGGAGCTGGACGTACGTCCCGTCGGCCAGGAAGCGGCGCTCGTGCGGCGCGGGTGTCCAGGGGAGGTCCGAATCGAGAAACCGAGCGAGCGGGGACGAGGCGTCGGGATCGTAGCGGAAGGATTCCAGCAGCGCGGTGAAGAGCTGCTCGGTCGCGTAGGGGCCACGGTAGAAGACGCGCGCGGTCCCCTGGTCCTGGAGGAGGCAGGCCAGAAAGTTCAGGACGGCGGTCCCGGCGCCGGGAGGGAGCCGTCGTGGATCCGCGAGCGGCGGGATCGCGCCGATGGCGCCGTAGTCGACCGACTGGAAGTGGGTCAGCTCCTCCGCTGGCACGAACGCGCCCGAGGCGTCGAGGAGCCACAGCCGGTCCGACGCTCCCCAGAGCGGTGAGTCGGCCGAGCGCGGCTCGATCCCGACCCAGCGACCGTCGGGGAGCCTCAGCTTGGCCAGGCGCAGGGCCCCCGATGCGTCCCAGCGCGCGACGGTCAAGAGCCTTCCGTGACGGTCCAGCTCGACGAGCCGGCGGGGCGTCGCGCCCGGCACGCCCTCGGCCCAGCACGTGACGGTGCCGTGGGGCCCGACGCTCACGAGCCCGGCCGCGTCCGGGCGGCTCGCCAATGCAGAGCGGAGCGCCGACACGGTTTCGGGATCGTGCGCGGCGACGGCAGGGTCATCGAGCCGGGCGAGGACGCGGTCGCGGATGAGAGGTCCCACCGGCAGAGATGATACAATAGCGCCAGTTCATGCTCAGGAAAGGTTTTCGCTCGGCGCTCCTCGTTTTCGCCCTCGCCGGCTGCGCGTCCAGGGGTGGAATCCCGGTCGAGCCGTTTCCCGACATCCCGGTCCCCGCTTCCTTTGTCCCGTACTCCGACCAGTGGGCGCTCATCCGCACTCCCCGGGTCACCGCGGCGAAGCTGGTCTACATGACCTCGCTCGTGCCCGATGCCGCGCTGGCGGCGGTCCAGGACGAGCTGGTCAGGCACGGGTGGACGGCCAAGGAGGTCACGCGCTTCGTGAACCCGCAGGGGTTCCGCGGGATGAGCCAGGAGTTCGTCAAGGGGTCCGACGCCTGCCGCGCGACCGCCATCGAGGGTCCGAACGCGACCCACGTGGACCTCGCCGTCGCCCGCCGGAACCCTCAATGAGACGTGCTGCGTCGAACGCGGCGTCCTTGCGTTACCGCACACCCGTTCGAGCGCGCACCCACTTCGTGAGTACCTGGCCCCCCTCCGAGGCATGAGCGACGACATCTGCTGGCTTCCGGCCACCGAGCTGGTCGCCCTGATCCGTTCCCGGAAGGTCTCCCCGGTCGAGGTGACTGACGCGGTCCTGGCGCGGATCGAGCGGCTCAACCCGATGCTCAACGCCTTCTGCACGCCGACCCCGGAGCTGGCCCGGAGGGCGGCGAAGGAGGCCGAGATCGCCATCATGAAGGGCGAGCCCGTCGGGCTCCTCTGCGGCGTGCCGGTCTCGATCAAGGACCTCGTCTTTACCCGCGGCGTCAGGACCACGGGCGGCTCGCGGATCTACGCGGACTTCATCCCCGAGGAGGACGCGGTGGCAGTGGAACGGCTCAGGGGCGCGGGTGCCGTTCTCCTCGGGAAGACCAACACGCCGGAGTTTGGCCACAAAGGCGTCACCGAGAACCCGCTCTTCGGCGCCACGCGGAACCCCTGGAATCCGGATCGCACGCCCGGCGGTTCGAGCGGTGGCGCGGCTGCGGCAGTGGCCACGGGTCTGGGCCCGCTCGCGCTCGGAACCGACGGCGGCGGCTCGATCCGAATTCCCGCGGCGTTCTCGGGGATCTACGGCTTCAAGCCCTCCTTCGGCCGCGTGCCGCAGCACCCGGGCTTCCCGGGCTGGGAGACGCTCTCCCACACGGGCCCCATGGCGCGCACGGTCCGGGACGCGGCGCTGATGCTGGATGCGATCGCGGGCCCCGACGAGCGCGATCGACACTCGCTGCCCGCGGCGCCCGGCTCCTACCTCGCCGCGTGCGACGAGCCGGTCCGCGGGCTCAGCGTCGCGTGGAGCCCCGACCTCGGTTACGCCGCCATCGACCCGGAAGTCGGGCGGATCGCGCAGGCGGCGGCGGCGGTCTTCGAGAGCCTCGGCTGCCACGTGGAAGCCGTGAACCCGGGCTGGGAGAACCCGGAGGAGATCTTCTCGACACTGGTGGCGGCGGAGACCTTCGCGGCGCTCGCGGACAAGATCGACGCGTGGCGCGACAGGATGGATCCCACGCTGGTGCGCTTCCTCGAGCGCGGCCGCTCCGTCACCGCGGTCGACTATATCCGCGCGAGCCACCGCCGGACCGCCTACTGGCTGGACGTGCAGGGCTTCCTCGCCCGCTTCGACCTGCTCCTGACCCCGACGCTGGCGGTGCCGCCGTTCGCGATCGGCACGCTGGGACCGCGGGAGATCGCGGGTGAGCGCGTGTCGCCGTTGGGCTGGTTGCCGTTCACCTACCCGTTCAACCTGACGGGGCAGCCCGCGGCGTCGGTTCCCGCCGGCTTCACGGCCGACCGTCTACCCGTCGGGCTTCAGATCGTCGGCCGCCGGTACGCCGACCGCACGGTGCTCGCGGCCTCCGCCGCGTTTGAGGCGGCGCGCCCCTGGGCTGCGCGGCGTCCGCCGATCCACTGACGTCAGCACCTGCCGCGCGCGTTTTCACGCCCTCGGGCGTGTGGTATCATACGCGCGCGTTCGAGAGAGAGACGCGTTCGAGAGAGAGACGATGGCGCGCACCGTGGTGTACAAGGGGTACACGATTCAGGGACGAGCCC
This sequence comes from Candidatus Rokuibacteriota bacterium, assembly GCA_016209385.1. NCBI lineage: Bacteria > Candidatus Rokuibacteriota > Candidatus Rokuibacteriota bacterium. The sequence continues at coordinate 24,000 of JACQWB010000138.1, read as the reverse complement.
TGCCTGTCCTCGAGTCCGGCGAATGGCTGGCCGAGGCCATGGTCACGTTCCCCCGCACGGCCGGCGCGCGGCCTCAACGCCTCCCTGATCCTGACGATCGGAGCTTCGTCACTCGGGAGGATGCCGAAGGGTATGCCGTGAATCTCGCCATGAGGTGGGTCGACAGGCAGGGATAGCGATGAGGCTGTCGGAATAAGCACGTTCGAGCGCCCACCCACTCCTTCGGAGTGGGTACCCGGCCGGCGCAACCCATCCTGGGGGGAGGTTCGGAAGGGGGGCGGAGCCCCCCTCCGAGTCAACTAGCGATGGCCGTCCAGGACTACGGGCCTCGGACGGTGTCCCGGGGCCTGATTTTTTTGATCGGGCGTATGGCCCGCCACATCGGCGGGGTCCGCTTCCTGGCCCTCCCGTTGCTCCGCGCGCTGGCGATCGTCGCGGGGGCGGTATGGGTCGCGCTGGCGCCGCCGGGTTTCCCCGACCGGGGTGCCCTCACGCTCGCCGTGGCGGCGTTTGCCCTGTACAGCTTTGGGCTCTACGCCCTCCTCTGGATCCGGCCGCGACTGGCGCTGCGGCTGCACGTTCTGGTCCTCCTGATCGACCTGGCTTTCGCCCTCCTGCTGATCTTCCTCTCGGGCGGCGCGCGGAGCACGCTCTTCCTCGCGCTCCTGCTCATCGCCGGGCTCCAGTCGTACTACTACGGGATGGCGCGTGGCATGTCCGTGGCGATCGGGGCCTCGGCGGCGTACGTGGCCGTGGTGTGGCCGACGCTGGACCAGGTGGAGGTGGCGAACGTGGCCATCCGCATCGCGGTCCTCCTCGGCACAGCGGTCTGCGTCGGCGTCCTCGCGGAGGTGGAGGAGCGGGAGCGCCTCGAGGTCGCGCGCCTGGGCCACGAAGTCCGGGCCCGCGAGGAGTTCATCCGGAACGTGGTGGAGAGCCTCAGGGACGGGCTCGTCGTCCTGGACCGTGAGGGATGTGTCGTGGCCTGGAACCGTGCGCTGGAAACCCGATATGCGGTCAGGGCGGACGAGGTGCTTGGCAAGAGCTTCCTGGACCTCTTCCCCAACTTCAGGCGGGAGGGCGTCGCCGAGCCCTTGGAGCGCTTGCTCCGGGGTGAGATCGAGGACTTCGTCCTCGAGGGCGTGGAGCACGAGACGCTCCGAAAGGGGCGCGTGCTGCTGAACCTCAAGGGGAGCCTGCTCAGGGAGAATCAGGCTCCCGCCGGTGCGGTCGTCCTGGCCGAGGACATCACGGAGCGCGTGGCCCTGGAGCGAGCGGCGCGCCAGGCCGAGAAGCTCGCGGCCCTCGGCACTCTGTCGGCGGGCCTCGCCCACGAGCTGAACAACCCCATCGGCATCATCTCTTCGCGGATCGAGCTGATGCTGATGGAGGCGGAGAGCCAGGGGCTCCCGGCCGAGGCCCGCGAGGATCTGCGCGTGCTCCACCGGCACGCCCAGCGCGTGGCGCGGATCGCCGCCGGCCTTCTCTCGTTCGCCCGCCAGTCGCCGGCCGACCGCGGACCCGTGGACCTGAACCGCATCGTCGAGGACACCCTTCTGTTGATCGCGAAGCAGATGAGCCAGGAGGGGATTCGCATCACGCCGGCGCTCGAGCCGACACTGCCGGCTGTCCTGGGAGATGCCAACGCGCTCCAGCAGGTGGTCCTGAACCTGCTGACCAACTCGCGCGAGGCGATGGCGAGCGGCGGCGAGATCCGGATCGAGACCGGGCTGATGCCCGAGCGCCGCGACCGGGTGCGGCTGCTGATCGCCGACAGCGGGCCGGGCATCGCACCCGAGGCGCTGTCGAAGATCTTCGATCCCTTCTTCACGACTAAGGTCGAGGGAACCGGGCTCGGGCTGTCGGTGAGCTACGGGATCGTCCGTGACCACGCGGGGACCGTGGACGTCCAGTCCGTGCCCGGGAAGGGGACCACGTTCATCCTGAGCTTCCCGGCGACGTCCGGAGGCGCGGCGTGACGCGCGAGCGGATCCTCATCGTGGACGACGAGCCCGACATGGTGGAGAACTGCCAGCGGATCCTGGGCCGGGCCGGCCTCCGGTGCCTGGCCTCCACCGACCCGCGAGAGGTGCCGGGGCTCCTCGAGTCCGAGCGTCCGGATCTGCTCCTCACGGATCTGAAGATGCCCGCTCTGGACGGCATGGAGCTCCTCCGCCAGGCGCGCCAGGTCGACCCGCAGATGCCGGTCATCATCCTCACCGCCTTCGCCACGATCGAGTCGGCGGTGGCCGCGGTGAAGGCCGGCGCCTTCGACTATCTCCCCAAGCCGTTCTCGGCGGATCAGTTGAAGGTTGCGGTAGACCGGGCGCTCGCCCAGCGTCGACTGGCTCTGGAGAACCTCCGGCTCCGCGAGCAGCTCCAGGGCACCTACGGGTTCGAGAACATCGTCGGACGGAGCCAGGCCATGACGCAGGTCTTCGAGCTGGTCCGCAAGGCGGCCCGCTCGGAGGCCAACATCCTCGTCCAGGGCGAGTCGGGAACCGGCAAGGAGCTGATCGCGCGCGCCATCCACGCCAACAGCCCGCGCGCCGCCGAGGCCTTCGTGCCGGTGGACTGCGCCTCGCTCCCCGAGCCGCTCCTGGAGTCCGAGCTGTTCGGCCACGAGAAGGGCGCCTTCACCGGAGCGGTCAAAACCAAGCCCGGCCTCATCGAGGTGGCTCACCGGGGAACGCTCTTACTCGACGAAATTGCCGAGCTGCCCGTGGGGCTCCAGGTCAAGCTCCTGCGCGCGCTCCAGGAACGGCAGATCCGACGCGTCGGGGGGACGCGCCAGATCGATGTGGACGCGCGGGTGGTCTCGGCGACGAACCGCCATCTGCGGGAGGAGGTCGTCAAAGGGCAGTTCCGCGAGGAGCTCTACTACCGGGTCAACGTCGTCGCGATCGCGCTGCCCCCGCTCCGGGAGCGGACGGGCGACGTCCCGCTCCTCGCCCACGCGTTCCTCAAGCGATACTGCCAGGGGCGGGAGCGCCCGCTCAGGGGCTTCGACCCCGAAGCGCTCCAGGCTCTGGAAGCCTACGCCTGGCCCGGCAACGTGCGCGAGCTTCAAAACGTCATCGAGCGGGCCTGCGCCCTGGCCGACGGCGACGCAGTCACCGTCCGGGATCTCCCCGAGCATGTCCGGTCCGCCCAACCCGTGTCGCGCGCGACGACCCCGGCGCCCGCCACGAACCTTCCGCTCAAGGAAGCCAAGAGCCGGTGGATGAACGAGCTCGAAGCCGCGTACCTGGCCGAACTGCTGAAGCGCCACGACGGGAACGTCTCCCAGGCCGCGCGAGCGGCAGGGATCGACAGGAAGACCTTCCACCGCCTGATCAACAAGCACGGCCTCCGCTGAGCCTCAGCGGGCCGGGCGACCGCAACAGCCTCGAATCGCGGTCTCTCCTGCGCGGTGCGCGCGTGCCTCGCAGACGCGCTGGGGCTCGGCCGCCCCATTGAGGCGGCTCCACCCCATATTTTCGGTCCTCTGACTCCGAACCCCGGCCTCGAACGCCCCGCAATCATTGAGTTTCCTCCGTGGCATGCGCGTTGCTCTCCTTCTTTGCGGATACCGCGACGCGGGGTGATGGACCTGTGCTGCGCATGAACCAGAACAGCTTCACGAGGCTCGAGATAGTTTTGGTCCTCGCGATCATTGACTCCGGTGTCGCCGGGCGCTCTAGCGAGGCTTCGCTCGGCGGAGCGTAAGGAGGGAAGCCATGAAGCTCGAGACGATTCTCGTTCCTCTGGATGGCTCGCCACTGGCCGAGGCCGCCCTGCCGAGAGCGGTGGAGCTGGCCGAGGGCTCCCGGGCCCGATTGCTCCTGCTCCGCGCCGCCCACGCTGCCGCCCTCCCGGGCGTCGATGCGACGGAGGCCCAGGTCAGGGCGGTGGAGGAGGCGGAGGCGTACCTGGCGGAGGTCGCCAAACGCCTCACCGGCACGCGGGTCGCGAACCTGGAGACCTCGGTCTGGTACGGGCCGGCCGCCTACGCCATCGTCGAGGGCGCCCGGCTGCACAAGGCGGACCTGATCGTGATGACGACCCACGGGCGGAGCGGGCTCCGCCGGCTGATTCTCGGGAGCGTGGCCGAGTCGGTCCTCCGGGGTACGACCACTCCGATCCTCCTGGTCCGCGCGGTGGAGGCGCCGGTGGAGCGGCCGACGGGGTCGGCCACGCCGTGGCCGGAGGCCACCCGGGTATAGGGGAACCGTACCGGCGCGCTGTGGCGGGGTGCACGGGGCGGGGAAGGGAGTTCCGAATGACAACGGAGTCCGCTGTCGTGGGCACGGGCCTCGGTATCGAGGCGATCCGGCGGAAGCTCTCCAGCGAGACCGTGGGCCGACAGATCTATCTCTTCGGCGGGGTCTCCTCCACCAGCGGCGTGCTCCGCGGGCTCGCCAAGGCCGGTGCGCGTGAGGGCACGGTGGTCCTGGCCGAGGCGCAGACCGAGGGGCGGGGGCGGGGCGGCCAGCCCTGGTTCTCGCCGCCGGGGCTGAACCTCTACGCGTCGGTCCTCTTCCGCCCGTCGATTCCGCTGAAGGCCGTCCCGGTCTTCTCCTTCATCGCTTCGCTGGCGCTGACCGAGGCGATCTGGGGCGAAGGGCTTCGGGCCGCGATCAAGTGGCCGAACGACGTCCTGGTCGAGCGGAAGAAGGTGGCCGGGAGCCTGGTCGAGTGCGCCAGCGCCGGCGGCCAGGTGGAGTACGTGATCCTGGGCGTCGGCGTGAACCTGAACGTGAGGCGCGAGGCGCTCCGGGCCGCGCTCGGCGATGCCGCCCACGCGGCCACGTCGCTCCGGGAGGTGGCGAGGCGCGAGATCGACCGCAACGCCTTCGCAGCGACCTTCCTGGCGCTCCTCGACAGGTGGTGCCGCGTCTACGCGACGCGCGGCCCCGAGGCAGTGCTCGCCGCCTGGCGCGACCGTGACATCCTGACCGGGCGACGCGTCGAGATCCGCGGAGACGGCGAGCGCTACGAGGGCCGGGCGCTCGGCGTGAACCGAGATGGACGCCTCGTGATCGAGGATATCCGCGGTATGCCCCATCAGGTGGTCGCCGGGGAGGTCCGGCTTCTCGACTGAGGTCCGCCGGTGACGCTCGACGTCCGCGGCCTCCCGGACGACCGGACGCTCCGCTCCCGCGTCGCGAGCCGACTGACGGCGGCGCTCAAACCTTGAGGGAGGAGGGCGGTGCCCGACGGTTCCTCGCCTGAGAGGCGGACGGATTACGCCGCGCGACTCGCCGAGCTGGGCAGGATCAGGGCCGCGCCCAGCACGGTGCTGCCAACGGATCGTCATGGCAGGGGAGCCGCGGACCATCGCCGCTTTCCGCCGGCACCTGCCGCGGCGGGTCGCCGAGCGGATCGCCGGGACCGTTCCCGGCGGGCGCTACGAGGCGGTCAGCGCGATCCTCGAGCGTGCCGCCGCGTTCATCGCCGAGCTGGGAGGCGAGGAGATCGGCGCAGCCGTGGACGCCGTGCTGACCGAGGCCGCCAAGGGCGGGCACGCCGTCGCGGGAATCAGCGCCTCGCTGGAGGCGGCCAGCCGCGGCAGCGTTCACTGCCTCTACGTGCTGAGGGCCTTTGCGGAGCCCGGGCGGATGTGCGTCGTGTGTGGCATCCTTGAACCCGGCCAGGCATCGTCGTGCAGCCGGTGCGGGAACGAGGCGAGACCGGTGGAACTGGGCGAAGCGCTGGTGGACCGGGTGCTCGCCACGGGCGGCAAGGTCGAAACGGTGTCGGCCCACCGGGGACTCGCGAGCGCTGGCGGCGTCGCGGCGCGCCTGCGGTATCCGCTCTGACCCGCTGAGGAGGCGAGCTGGAGCTCCGGCCGGTGAGCGGCACGGGGTAGGGCACGCGGTAGGACATTCGACCCCGAGAGGACGGTGAGGGAGGCATGAAGCCACGGCAGATGAGCCGCGGAACTTCGCTGCTGCTGGCGGTACTGGTGGCGCTGGCGCCGCCGGTGGTGGTCTGGGCCGGCACGGCGAGCTACTCGGGAAGGATCCTGGCCCTGGATGCCACGGCGGGTGCGATGACCCTGGGCGAGATCGGGCCCTGGCGCGTACGGGCCGGCGTCACGGAGGTCACGCGGCGGGTGATCACGCTGACGCCGGAGACCGAGTGTACGCTCGTGGAGCGTACTCCCGGCCCAGGGCCCCGCGGGTGGCTCGGGGACTTCGTGGAGGTGACGCTCAGCCGCCAGGATCTGAAGACGGCGGATTTCGTCACGGTGCGGGTCCGGCAGGAAGGCGAGCGCCTCACCGCGCTTAAGGTCTGGGTCGTGGCGGCGACCGAACCCTGACGCCTTCCGCACCCGGCCGCGCCGGGCCCGCCGGAGCATTCGGAAAGGGAGCACGTCGAACGCGGACCGGGCGCGACCAGGGGTGGTCAGCGCTCGCGATGCAGGAGGGATCGTGACGAGGAGATGCGCATGAGCGATTTGCCGGCGCTCGCGAAGCTGGGAAGCGTCCGGGACTGGATGAGCCGGCGGCCGGTCACGGTGTCGCCCGCATGGGTGGCGGAGCGCGTGGTCCGCCTGATGGAGGCGCGGGGGATCCGGCATGTGCTTGTCGTGGAGGAGGCGCGGCTGGTGGGGATCCTCTCCAACCGCGATGTCCGCCGGCTCCTGGAGATCGACCCCGGGCTCCGCCCGCGCGCCCCGGTCGCGCAGATCATGACGGAGAACCCCGTGACGATGGCGCCGTCCGCGCTGCTCCTGGAGGCCGCGCGCGCCATGCTCGACGGGAAGATCGGCGCCATCCCGGTCGTCGACGATGAGCGCGTGGTCGGGATCCTCACGATGTCCGACGTGCTGGAAGCGCTCGTCATGTGGGCGGAGGGACGGCCGTCGCCCGCGATGCCGGACGTGGAGTGAGCGCGCGGAATCACCGCGACGCCTCCCGGCGGTCGGCGCTCGCGGCGTGGTACCCGGGTGTGAGATGACCGGCGAAAACCCTTACGCGATGGCGCTCGCGCAGTACGACCGGGCGGTCAGGCACCTTGCGCTCAAGCGCGGCATCGAAGAGTTCCTCCGCGCGCCGAAGCGCGAGCTGACCGTGAACTTTCCGGTCCGGATGGACGACCGCTCGGTCCGGATCTTCACCGGCTATCGAGTCCACCACTCGACCGCGCGGGGCCCGACCAAAGGCGGCATCCGCTATCACCCGGGCGTGACCCTGGACGAGGTGCGGGCCCTCGCCATGTGGATGACGTGGAAGTGCGCCGTCGTGAACCTGCCGTACGGCGGCGCCAAGGGCGGCGTCGTGTGCGACCCGAAGCAGCTCTCTCTCCAGGAGCTGGAGAGCCTGACCCGCCGCTACGCCACGGAGATCTCGATCCTGATCAGTCCCGAGGGCGACATCCCGGCCCCGGACGTCGGCACGACGCCCCAGGTCATGGCCTGGATCATGGACACGTACTCGATGCACCGGGGCTACGCGGTCCCGGCAGTGGTCACCGGCAAGCCGGTTCCGGTCGGCGGTTCCCTCGGGCGCGCCGAGGCCACCGGTCGGGGTGTCGTGATCGTCACCCGCGAGGCGCTCGCCCGGCTCGGGCTCCCCGTCGCCGGCGCGCGCGTGGCCGTGCAGGGCTTCGGGAATGTGGGGAGCGTGAGCGCCGCCCTCCTGCACGCGGCGGGGGCCAGGATCGTCGCCGCGAGCGATTCGCAGGGCGGAACGCTGAACCCCGCCGGACTGGATCCGCACGCGCTCCTGCGCCACAAGCGAGAGGGCGGGCGCCTGCGGGAGTACCCCGGCGGCGAGCCGATCCACAACGAGGACTTGCTGACGGCCGACTGTGACGTGGTGATCCCGGCGGCGCTCGAGCAGCAGATCACGGGCCGGAACGCCGACCGGATCCGCGCCCGGTTGATCGTCGAAGGGGCGAACGGCCCCACGACACCCGAGGCCGATGCGGTCCTGGCGTCGCGTGGTGTGCTGGTCGTGCCCGACATCCTCGCCAACGCAGGCGGCGTGGTCGTTTCCTACTTCGAGTGGGTGCAGGACCTCCAGTCGTTCTTCTGGACGGAGGAGGAGATCAACGAGCGCCTGGAGCGGCTGATGGTCGGGGCGTTTCGGGAGGTGGACGCCGCCGCGCGCGAACGGGGCGTGGACCTGCGAACGGCCGGGCTGGTCCGCGCCATCGAGCGGGTAGCCGAGGCCATCACGATCCTGGGGATCTACCCGTAGCTGACCGAGAGGAGGTGCTGGACAACCGCCTTGCCGGCGGCCGGTGGCCGGTCTGCACGGCTGCGATCGCGGGGGTGTGGGCGTAGCACCGCCCTGCCGGCCGATCCCGGGCGGTCCGTCAGCCGCCGGTGAGGCCGTACTTCTTGAGCTTGTAGCGGAGGACCCGCTCGCTGATCCCCAGGATCTCGGCGGCCCGCGTCTGAACGTCCCCCGCCCTGGCCAGGGCCTCGCGGATCATCCGCCGCTCGAGCCCCTCCACAGCGGCGGTGAGGCCTGCCGCGTTGGGAGTCGCCGCCTCGGGCTCCATCACGCTCAGCGGGAGATCCTCGATGCCGATCACGTCGTCCCGGCTGAGGACCACCGCCCGCTCGACGAGATTTTCAAGCTCGCGGACGTTCCCCGGATAGTCGTAGCGGAGGAGGGCCTCCCGGGCTGCCCTGGTCAGCCCCGTGATGGCCTTCCCGTCCCGGCGGGAGACCTTCTCGAGGAAGTGATCGATCAGGGGCGGGATGTCCTCGCGGCGCTCCCGGAGCGGGGGCACGGTGAGCGTGACGACGTTGACCCGGTAGTAGAGGTCGTCGCGGAAGCGGCCGTCCCGGATAAACGCCTCCAGGTCCCGATGGGTCGCGGCGAGGAGCCGGACGTTGACCGGGATGGGCCGGCTCGACCCCAGCCGCTCGAACTCGCGCTCCTGAAGCACGCGGAGGAGCTTGACCTGAAGGTGCGACGGCAGATCGCCGATCTCGTCCAGGAACAGGCTGCCGCCGTCGGCCACCTCGAACCGGCCCTTCCGGCTGGCCACAGCTCCGGTGAAGGCTCCCTTCTCGTGACCGAACAGCTCGGCCTCCAGCAGGCTCTCGGGAAGGGCGGCGCAGTTGACCCGGACCAGAGGGCCGGCCGCCCGCGGGCTGGCGTAGTGGATCGCCTTGGCGATCAGCTCCTTGCCGGTCCCACTCTCCCCGCGGATCAGGACCGTCGTGTCGGTCGGCGCCACGCGGCGGACCAGGGAGAGCACCTCCTGCATCCTGCCGCTCTCGCCGACGATCCCCTCCACGCGGTGCCGCTCCGTCAGCGCCTCCCGAAGCTCGCGATTCTCGGTGACGAGGCGCTGGCGTTCGCTGACCTGGTTGATGCGATGCAGCAGCTCGTCCAGGTTAAGGGGCTTGGTCAGGTAGTCGGTCGCCCCGGCCTTGATGGCGGCCACGGCGGTCTCGATCGTCCCGTACGCGGTCAGCACGATGACGGCCACCTCCGGCGTGATGCCGCGCGCCGCTTCGAGGAGGGCGAGGCCGGAGAGCCCCGGCATCTTCTGGTCGGTGAGGATCAGGTCGAAGGGCGCCTTCCTGAACTGCTCCAGCGCGCTCCGGCCGTCGCCGGCCTCGAGCACCTCGAAGCCGTGCTTCCGAAGGAAGCCCGCGACCAGCTCCAGCTGGGCGGGCTCGTCATCCACCACGAGGACCCTGAACGGCTCGGCCATGCGCTAACGAAACCCTCAGGCCGGAACGGCTCGGGGCTCGAGCGGCAGGAGCACGCGGAAGAGGCTCCCGCGTTCCGGCCGGCTCTCCACCTCGATCTGCCCGCCGTGAGCCTCGACGATCCTGCGGGCGATTGCCAGCCCCAGCCCCAGGCCCTTGGTCTTCGTCGTGAAGTACGGATCGAAGATCCTGGGCAGGCTTTCCGGCGGGATTCCAGCTCCGGTGTCCGTCACTGTCAGGGTGAGGGTGTCTCCCGTCGCCCGCGCCTCGAGCGAGAGGGTGCCACCCTCGGGCATCGCCTGGAGGCCGTTCAGGAGGAGGTTCAGCACGACGCGCTTCAGGTAGTCGCGATCCGCTGCGATCGGCGGGAGGTCTGGGGGGACGGACAGGACCAGGCGGACTCCCGCAGTCCGGGCCTCGCCCTCGACCAGCGTGCCCAGCTCCGTGAGCAGCTCGCTGATGCGGAGCCGCTCAGGCTTGAGCGGGAGCGGGCGGGCCAGGGAGAGGAACTCCTCCACGGTGCGGTTGAGCCGCGCCACCTCGTCCTCCATGAGCGCGACGAAGCGCCCGTATTCACCCGCCTCCGTCGCGGGGCGGAACTCGGCGCGGAGGCGCTGAAGCCCCACGGAGATGACGTTCAGCGGGTTTCGGATCTCGTGGGCGACGGCCGCGGCCATGTTCCCGAGCGTCGCGAGGCGCTCCCGGCGACCCATTTCGTCTTCGAGCGCGCGCACCTCCTTCAGGTGGCGGTGCTGGATGTAGAAGATGACGGCCAGGCCGAGCGCCCCCGCGGCCAGGACGGCCAGCGCCAGGGCGACGGCGAAGCCGAGATCCCGCCGCCAGACGCGGTCCATCGAGGCCGTGGAAAGGCTGATCCTGAGGAGACCGTGAGTGTTGCCATCGAGCGCCACGGGCTTGAGGACCTCGAGCACGCCGCTGCCATCCGCGCCGCGCATCAGCCGGGTCACGGTCTGCCTCTCCGCCAGGGCGGCGCGCCCCGCATCGTCAGCGTCCCTTTGCCCCACACGCTCGGCCTGGGAATGAGCCAGGACCGCCAGATCGCGGCCCAGGAGGGCGACGGATTCGATCCCCGGCTGGCGGCCCAGCTCCTCGATCTGGCGCTGGACCCCGATCTCCTTTCTGAAGTTCAGGATGTAGTTCGCGTCGGCGTGAACCGCGATGATCCCCGGGAAGCTCCGGGCTCCAACGGCGACGCCGAACAGGCTTCCCTCCCAGAACTTCCGGTCCTTGACCGCCGGCGGAGCCGCCTCCTCCCTCGGGAGCGCCCAGCGGCGCCCCCACATGTAGAGCATCATCGATCGGTGGAATTCGGTGGCCTCGCCTGCCCACTGGGGCGGCATCATCATGCCCATCATCCCGCGGGGCGGTGACGGCGGCTCGTACGGCCGCCCCTCGCGGTCCAGCAGGTCTACCCGTTGGAGCCGGTTCATGGCGGCGAGTTGTGCGAGCGCTGCGCGGTCAAAGGGGCGGGAGAGGAGGAGCTGGTCGATGAGGCGGGCGTTGTCCAGGAGCCGCTGGCCGATCAGCTCCTCCAGAACCGCGTTGCCCTGGATCGCGTTGCGGCTGGTGACCTCGAGGACTTCGGCCAGCGCCAGCGCTTTTTCCTCGGTCTGCTTGAGGAGTTCCCGCTGGGTCCGCCGGGCGGCGGAGGCGGCGTACAGGGTGACGACCACGAGGAGGAGCGCGATCGAAGCCAGGAAGTAGCGGGGCGGGAAGCTGCGCTTCATCGGCGCACCACGCTCGCCATTGTATCACCCGGGCTGATACCGACCGACCCCCGGGAGTCTTTCTCCTCGGGGGTCGGCAGCGACGTGCAGGGCTCTACCCGGCTCGGCGCCCCGGGCCGCCGAACGGCATCACGTTGCCCCACGGGTTAATGTGGAGGGTCCGGACCTCGTCCTTGGGGCCCTTCAGCTCGACCGAGTACATGGTGTGGTGCATCCCGGTGAACGGGAGCACCTTCTCGACCGTGAACCCCTTCAGGTACTTGTCCGCGTACTGCTGGGCCAGCTCCTTGGCTTTCGCCTCGCTGATCGGCTCGGCAGCCGCAGCTCCCATGCCGGGGCAGGCGCCCTCTCCGGTCCCCGCGCCCATCATCCCGGGGCCCATCCCCATCATGCCGGGGCCCATTCCCATCATCCCGGGGCCCATCCCCATCATGCCACCCATTCGCATGGGCATCCCCGCGGGTCCCATGAACGCCAGCGCGGCGCCGGCCAGCAGGAACACAACGGCCACCACCAGGGTTACGCTCAGAGCGCGCTTCATCGTCTGTCACCTCCTCTCTGTTGAGGTTCCTCGCCAGAAGAGGAGAGCACGAATTGTGCCAGTTCACGGACTCCGGGCGACGTTAAGAAATGCGAGGGGTTTCGGCCTTGGGAGTCGCGCGCCGGCACAGGCAGGGCGACAGCTTTGTCGAACCGGTCGACAAGGTTGTCGGGTGGCGGGGCCTACTTGAACTGGTAGCCGAGATGATGCCGACGCGGTTTTCCGAGAAGGGCTTGGTCGCCGAACGGAATCCGGGCGCGCATCGTCGCGAGCCGTCGCAGCGGGGAAGCTCCCCTTTCGTCACTCCGACTGAACGACCTGACCGATCAGGTCTCCGTAGCCCGAATCCTCGGTGGGGTCGTAGCCCGCCGCCACGTAACGGTTCACGAAAAACCGGGCGATCGCCGGTAGCGGCGTGGGCTCTTTCGCCGCCAGGTCGTGGTCGGCCCCCTCGAGCAGGAGCGAAGCCTGGAAGATCCGGGCCATCCGGTGGACGAGCCGCCGGATGCCGAGGGCCGCCGCCTCCGGGTCCCCCCGCAGGAGCCGAGCGAGCCTCGCGCGCGCGTCCTGGAGCGCGGCGCTGGTGATGTCCCGCGCCGGCGTCAGGGCCGGATCCCGGATGCCGAGCAGGGTGCCCTCGGCGTTCCCGAGGAGGGCGTCGTGCATCTTGGATCGCAGCGCGTCGCGAAGGATCTGGGCCATCATCGTGTTGTGCGGCCCCTCCCAGCTTTCCTCCACGGGCACCTCGCGGTAAAGGCGCGGGAGCGGGCTGAAATCCTCGATGGTCCCGTTGCCCCCCAGGATCTCGATCCCGTGGTGGACGACCGGGCCCGCATCCACCGAGCAGATGTACTTCCCCATGTTGACGCCGATGCGGAAGAGCGGGTCGTCCTCAGGATGGACGCCGGACAGGGTCAGCCGGTCCTCCAGGTCGGCTAGAAAGAGCGTGAAGGACAGGCCCGCAGTCGCCAGCGCCCGCATCTCGGCCAGCTGCTCGCGCACCGCCGGGAACTCCACGAGCCGCTGGCCGAAGGCCTCCCGCACCCGGGCGTAGGAGAACGCCTCGACCCACGCCCGGCGCATGATCCCGCAGGAGCCCAGCGCGACCCCGAGTCGCGAGGTGTTGATGATGACTCCCATCATCACGCGGAACCCTTCCTCCAGGCTCCCCAGCTGGTAGCCGAGCGCGTCCTGGAAGTCCACCTCCGCGGTCGGCAGCGTGCGCGTCCCCAGCTTGGACTTGAGCCGGCGAATGAAGACGCCGTTGGGCCGACCGTCGTCGAGGCGCCGCGGGACGACGAAGAGGCCGAGCCCCCGCGTCCCGTCGGGGGCACCCTCGGGACGGGCGCTGACGGCGTAGAGGTCGGCGTGGACGTTGGAGCAAAACCACTTCTCTCCCCTGATCAGCCAGGCCTCGGGCTGCTCCGGGATGCGCCGGGCGACGCAGGCATTGGCGCCGACATCGGAGCCTCCCTGGACCTCGGTGAGGAACTGCGCGCCGTGCCAGCGGCGGTCATAGTCCGGATCCAGCAGGCGCGGGAGCCATTCGCGCCGCATCCAGTCGCTCCCGCACCGCTGGATCGCCTTGATGAGCCCCGCGGTGCACCCGACCGCGCACAGGTGCGGGACCTCCCCGTTCTGGGCGAAGAGATACGCCAGGGCGGTGTGCAGGGTCACGCTCCCCGGCTCGCCGAGGACCGAGAGGACCCGCGAGCGCCACACGAGCCTGCCGATCTCGTGGTAGGTGGGGTGGAGGACCACCTCCTCCGTCCGCTCGCCGATGCCGTTCCACGGCTCCAGGCGCGGCAGATGCTCGGGCCGGTCCAGGAGCCCACAGGCACGATTCACCGGCCCCGCAGAGTCAGCACCCGCCTGACGGAGGAGCGGTTCCACCTCGGCGAGGCGGGCCTCACCCCAACGAAAGGCGAGCGTCCGCCTGAGATGCCCGTCGTCGTAAAAATTGGCAGGCTTTGACGCCTCCCAGCGGCGCAGGAGCGAGCGGCCGTGTTCGATCCGATTCATGGAATGCCCTCCCTGCTTCACCACACGCGCAAGCCCGGGGGCCGGATAGCCACCGACAACCCGAGAACCGACGCCCTATTTATAGCGTAGCGACGTCAGCGACGACAGCACATCTTGTTCGCCATCGGACGGATGCTTGCGATGTTTGGCCATAGTCTCCCCTCAGCGCCGGCGGAGCCGGCGGCAGGACGAAGGCAGGGGCGCCTCTGCCCCACCTGCTGATCAAATGTCCCAGCCGTCGTGGGGCGGGCGCACTACGACGAAGCTACCTGAGCCTCAACACGAGGACGTACTGGTAGGGCAAGAAGCCGAGCTCGGCGGCCAGCCGCAACCCCGCGCGCCCCGCGTCCCGGATGAAGTCCTCCCGGGCGACGCGATGTTCGACGGGCGGCCCGGCGGGTGTCGGCCGCCGGTGGAAGTCGATGTTCACGATGCGACCGCCCGGCCGGAGCCCCCGGACCAGGCGCCGAAGGTAGCCAGGCCCGTCGCGGAAATGGTGATACGTGTTGACCAGGATGATGAGATCGCAGGCGCGCGGGGGAAGCAACGGGTTCTCCGGAAGGCCGAGGACCGGAGTGATGTTCTTCCGGCGTGCCCGGCGCAGGCGCGCGCTCAGGAGGCCCAGCATCCGCGGTTCGGCATCGACGGCGTAGACGTGGCCCCCCGGCCCGACGGCCCGCGCGAGCCGGAACGCGAAGTAGCCCGGGCCGGTCCCGATCTCGCAGGCGCTCTGGCCCGGGCGGAGGCCGAGCGCTCTCACCACCTTCTCGGGCCTCTGCCAGCGCGCGCGGTCGGGCCCGAGCAGGCGCCTGAGGTAGCGCTTCCAATCCTTCGGGTTGCCGAGGCGGTCCCGGTGGAGGTGGGACCGGCGCGCGCCGTGTTTCGCCATGGCTCATGCCCCTCCTTGCGGCATGCTATCCCGCCGCCTCCGCCATGATCCTACCGAGTATAATCTCAACCTCCTCGGCCACGCCTCGGACTTCCGGATTCGGGTAGAGGCTGATCATGGCGGTCGGCCTGATCGTGGCGAGCTTGGTCTTCCCGCCTTCCTCGTAGACGGAGATCCGGCACGGCAGCGCCGTGGAGATCGCCAAGTAGGCCTCGAGGACCTTCCCGGCCTGCTGGGGGTTGCAGACCTCGAAGATCCGGCACTCGCGGGCGAACGGCACTCCCTTCTCGGCCATTTTGGCCTTCAGGTCGTGCACCCCCAGCATGCCGAACTTGTGGCGCGTGACGGCCTGCTCAAGATCCGCGGCGACCCGGTCCAGCGGTTTAGTGGACACAACGATATGCAGCATTGCTCCTCTCCTCATTGTTGCCGAGCGGGCTCCCGCGCTCGGGTTCAGTCCCCCGCTCCCGGCCGACTTTCGCTCCCCGGGGCGAGGGCCTCGGCTTGGGCCGTGACTGGGCGTGTTTGCCGCGTCGTCTCGCTCAGGTAGTAGAGGACCGGCACCGCCATCCGGCTGAGGAGCGTCGCGGCGACCTCTCCCGCCATGAGGCTGATGGCGAGCCCCTGGAAGATCGGGTCGACGCTGAAGCTTCGCCATTCCGCTCCTCCTGTGAGGCAGACTCGACCCGGTGAAGCAAGCTGCAACCGCTATGCCATGCGGAATGGCTCTAACTGGCTGGAAAGTTGGGCGCTGTCTCCCGCGCGGCGAGCCTTAGCAAGGGAATTTCAGCCACCGGGTGGGGTGCCCGCGCCCCACGCGGCTGAGTGAACGGGTTCGTGAAACGACCTCGGCAAGTGCCGGCCCTCTGCTCGATCGCGCTGCGGGGAGGAGGCCGAAGTATCGGGCCTGACACAGAACGGCCCCCCGGAGCTCGGGCTCCGGGGCTCGGAGGCGAAAACGCGAAGTTAGAAGCGGTAGCCCAGGGTGAAGGCGAGGATGTGGGCCGTGTAGTCGCGGATCTGGGCTCCGAGGAAGATGCTCGTCGCTGTCGAGGCGTCTACACCACCCATGAAAGGTTGGATGTCATCTGTGCGGAAATCGGAGATGTCGAACTTCTCGAAGATATACGAGAGCTTCGCTGACCAGCCCTTGTTGATCCGGTAGCGAAGCGATGCCTCGAGCTGGTGGAGCGAATCCTCGATTTCCGGAAAGTCCACGGCCGTGGCCGAGAGGTTTTGAGCCGCAGTGCCGCCGGTGGGGGTCACGGGGTTAAAGGCCCGCATCTCGCCCCTCGCTCGGGAGTAGCTCCAGGCCAGGCGGAAGTCGAGCTTCTTCGGGATCAGGGCCGCATCGATTCCGGCGCCGAAGGTATCCACCTCGTCTTCGTTCTTTGCCACCCAGTCGAAGGTGGGGTTTTCGAGCTGGGCCGGAGGTACCCGATTACGGGAACGCTGCCGGTAGAAGAACTCCTCCCGCATATAGCTGGCGAAGAACGCCACCCGCTCCATCGGGCTCCAGGAGAGGTCGATGCCGGCGGCCCAGCTCTCGTCATCCTGGAGGCCGAGGAACGAGTTCTTGTAGTCGTCGTTCCTGAAGCTCACGGTGGGCGTGAACGTCAGCGTGTCGAAGAACGTGAGCTGGGCGAGGAAGTCCACCCGGTCACGGTCCCGGTCAGCCTCGTCGAACTTTCTGAGGAGAGTGGACTGGGCTTGAGGAGCCTCCACCGCGGCCTCCTCAGCCCCTACGGTGTGAGCGAGGTGGGCGAAGGGGTTGTAGTCGCTGATCCGGCGCCAGGAGCGGGCATACGAGGCCCGGAGGAGGAGCCAGTCGAAGGGGGTATAGTCCAGCGAGACCTTGGGCGTATGCTCGTCGGTCAGGGGAGCTTCGCGGTGGCGTTCGTCGCGGTCCCAGCGCTCCCATTCGTAGCCGACCTTCAGGGAAAGCGGTGTCAGGAGCCGCCACCCCACATCTGCCCCCGCGTTGTGCTTGGTGTAGCTGAAGCGGGAGCTGGTGATCGGGTCAGTAAGCAACGTCGCATCAGTCCTGACCCGGGCAGGGAAGGTGAGGTTACGGGTCTGGTCGTCAAAGTCGTAAAGGCGGTAGCGCGCCCCTATCGAGATGTCCCGGAGCGGATGGCTCGTGAACCGGAGGTTGAAGAGCCTGGTGTGGACCTGACCGTCGAGGCTGTCCGCGGGGAGCGCCAGGCCAGGGTCGGTGATGGCAGAGTTGATGGTATGGGGAATGAAGTTGTCGTCCTGGAAGCGCAAGCCATAGGAGAAGGTCCCGGTCAGGCGGCTCCGCAGGGGAAGATTCAGCGCGCCGGTAATACCCACGGTATGGGCAATATTGTCCGGGGCCAGATCCAGACGGCCCCGGGAAGACCCCAGCGTGGCGTGGTCGGTCACCCGGAGGGGGTTGTCCCAGATCAGGACGTCCACGTCGTTCTGGAAGACGGAAAGGTTGTAGCTGAACTGGAGCTGCCACTGCTCCCTGGCCAGCTGGGCCGTCAGCCGGAGATCATGAACCGTCTGCTCGATGGGCTCGGGCAGCTCCACCTGGTTGGTGAAGGCTGTTAATGTGGTCCCGATCGGACGCTCCCCCTCTTTCCGCGTCCGCGTGTACTCGGCCCGGAGGTCCCAGTCCGGGGTTGGAGTGAGCTTCAGGGCCATCCGCGCGATGTCCCAGCGGGTCTCCAGGTCGATGTCGCGAGCCCCGGCGAGGAAGCTCTGGAGGATGCCCGGCCTGGCCGCAGCGGACGCCCCCTGCAGCGTCGTCTGGATCGAATCGGGAAGCTCGAAAACCCCCCGCGAGGTCTCGTTGTACGGGCTCCTTCCGGTCCGACTGAAGACATGAGGGATCTGATCCCACTCGAACTCGAACTCGTAACGGCCGAGCTTCGAGCTGCGGAGGAGGAAGTTCTGATCCTCCTCCCCCGCCTCCTTGGCACGGAACTCGAGGGAGTAGCTCTCGTCCTTGCTGTCGAGCCGGAGGCGGAGGTCTTCCAGGAAGATCCCCTGGGGGATGTCCCGGTACTCCTCGAACTTGCCACGCTCCGAGGGCGACGGGCGATCCGCAAAGAGGCGTCCTCCTAGCTCCACGTCACCGCCAAGCTTGAGCCCGAACATCTCCGTTTGTCCCGCCGCGCGTGAGGCCGGAAAGAGCAGGAACCCGCTCAGGACGAGGCCGCCCAGCACAAACCCGAGTCCGCGTCTCATCGTGGCCCTCCCTAGCGCTGGAACCGGCCCGCGGCCGACGGGTGGTTGGAGCCGTGGATCTGGCTGTGGCAGTTGGTGCAGGCACGGTTAAAGACGAACCGCACCTGGGGGATTCTTTGCGCGGTGGTCGGGTGGCGGGTCTCGACGTGGCACTGCTGGCAGAGCCGCGGCTTGGCCACCTTGAGGAGCTTCTCGTGGTTCGTTCCGTGGGGCTCGTGGCAGTTCGAGCAGCTCTCCATCACCGGCGGGTGCTCCCAGAGGAACGGGCCGCGTTTTTCCGTGTGGCAGGTGTAGCAGTTCTCGTTGACGGAGTTCGCCTTGAGGAGCTTCTCGGTGGCCGTGCCATGAGGGTTGTGGCAGCTCACGCAGTCCATCTTCCCCTCGCGGAGCGGCATGTGGGAGGAGCGCATGAGCTGCGCCCGGCGCTGGGTGTGGCACTGGCCGCACGTCTCGATCACCGTGGCCTTGGCGAGCTGACGTCGCTCGGAGACCTGCACCATCACCCGATGGCAGTTGGTGCAGGCGATATTGCGCGATTCGTGCGGACTCCCCTGCCAGTAGAGGCGAGCGGTCTTCTCGTGGCAGGTCAGGCAGACGGCGTTCTGCTGCTCGACGGGGGTGGGGTCTCCCTTCTTGAAGGTAATCAGCTTCGCCTGCGCACCCTTGGGCTTCGCCTCGCCGGCGGTGGCATCGACGTGAGCCTTGCCCGGACCGTGGCAGGCCTCGCAGGCGAGGCGCTCCTGAGCGGTTCGCGGATGCTTGAGGAAGAGCTTCCCCATGGTGGTCGCGGAGAAGCTCTCGAACTGATCCGGGTGGCAGGCTTTGCAGACCGCGGCTCCGACGTAGCCGTCCGCGGCTTGGGCCGCCGCGGCCGGTTTGGTGGGAGCTTGCTGGGCCGGTGAGGACGAAGGCACCGAGAGGACGAGGAGGAGAAGCAGAACCCCGGTGCCGGTGGGAATGCCGAACAGCCGACTCATGCGGTGCCTCCTCTCGGAATAAGCAGCAACCCCCACCGCAGACGAGAGCCAGAGGAGAGCGCTTAAACCGTGACGTATTTAACTTGAGCTTTCGTTCACATGTCAATGAGGGATTCGCACTACTCCACGCTCACTAGGACAATCGGAGGGGGCCTCGACGGCCCCCTCCGAGGCCTCCCCCAGGAATGGTGGTTCGAGCCGAGGGGCTGCCGACGAGCCGCAGGCGAGGAGAGCCACGAGGCGAGGCCCGAGTCAATTGCGCGGGCGAAGCCCGCGCTCGAAGGTTATTACTCCGACACGCCCCTAGCTTGGATGCATGACATCCCCCGGGATCTAGCCGCCGCCTCCGGTGTGGCAGCTGCTACAGGCGGCTTCCGCCAGGTCGCCGATCTCCACCGGGTGACGGAACGGACGCCCCCTGGCTTCCGCCATCGGCTGGCCGCCTTCCTCCTGGCCCAGGATGGTGTGGCAGATGTCGCAGGCTTTGCTGATCACCTTGCCCTCGCGGCTCGCGTGCTGGCCGTCGTGGCAGCGGAAGCATCCGGAGTAGTAGAAGTGGCCGATGTTGTTCGGGTGGGTCTGCCAGCTCACCTTCATCTCCGGGAAGACGTTGGTCTGGTACAGTCGCTGCACCTCGGCAATGGCCTCCTTGGTCGCCTCCTGCTTTCGGGGGTAAGCCGCGGGGTATTTTGTGAAATAAAACCGATCCAGCTCCGTGGCGATCCCCTCCCGCGCCGCGGTCGTGGAGGGGTAGGGCTTGGACAGCACCTCCACCGCCTGGCGCTTGACGAAGGGGAGCGTTCGGTCGATCCGCCCCGCCAGGAGCGCATCATCCACGGCCCGGTCAGGAGGCAGGAAGACGTGGCTCGGCCGGTTGTGGCAGTCCATGCAGTCCATCAGGCGTTTCTCGGCTCTGGCGATCTCCTCCGGGGTCAGCTTGGAGTCCTTCGCGGCGTACTCGGTCACCCGTCCCTGCATATCCCTGGCCCTGACCCACGGGATGTCCTGCCGCTGCGGGTCCGTGGCGATGTACCAGATCTCGTTCATGATGTTCATGTGCCAGTGGATGCCCGTGGTCAGGCCGGTCGCCGGGCTGCCGCCGCCGGTCTTGATAAGCATCCGGATCTGTCGTGGCGTGTTCTTTTCGTCGGACCCGAAGTGGGTGATGGTCTTCAGCTGGGCACCCCAGAACTTTTCCGGCCAGTGGCACTCCTCGCATGTCTCCCGGGCCGGCCTGAGGTTCTTGATGGGCGACGGGATGGGTCGGGGGTAGATGTTGCGGGCCACCGCGTAGATCTGATAGGCCCCCGAGAGCTTGGAGCGGACGAACCACGTCGCCCCCGGCCCCACGTGGCACTCCACGCACGACACCCGCGCGTGGGGGGAAGCCTGGGAGGCAGTGAACTCGGGTTTCATCACCGCGTGGCAGACCTGGCCGCAGAACGTCACGGAGTCCGAGAACTGGTACGCCCGATAGCTCCCGAAGGCGCTGAGGGCGAAGAAGAAGACCGTCGAGCCCACGAAGACGCCCAGGACCTGCCGGTGGCGCGGCACGTTGAGGTCGATGCGCGGCAAGGCCGGGATCTCGGTGGGAGCCCGGCACCGGCGCCGCCAGCGTTCCACCAGCATCCCCACCGGGATGATGAGGAGGCCCAGGATCAGGAAGGCGGGAAACACCATGTAGAGGAAGACGCCGACGTACGGCTTGGCCCGGGCCTCGATGAAGATATCGACGGCGAAGAGAAAAAGAATGTTGGAGAAGCTCACGAGCGCCAGCGCGGCCCCGACCAGGCTGAGCCAGTTCCTGAAGAGTCCGGGCTGGCGCGGCG
Organism: Candidatus Rokuibacteriota bacterium; assembly: GCA_016209385.1. Taxonomy (NCBI): domain Bacteria; phylum Candidatus Rokuibacteriota; species Candidatus Rokuibacteriota bacterium. Next base: position 3,114 of record JACQWB010000138.1, on the reverse strand, counting down.
CGGATGGCTCCATCGGGTTCCTACTTCGTCCCGCCGGATTCTGCAATCGCCGGGAGGGGAAACCCCCTCCCGGCGGTTGTCTTCCCCGGGACTACTCGAACACCATCTTCAGGACGCCGGGGGAGAAGGCATGGCGGACCTGGGCGTTGTCGAAGACGGCCACGCCAAAGGCGTACTGCTTCCTCAGATCGTTGAACTGGACGTCGAAGTCACTGCCGGTCACGAGCTTCCGGGCGATCTTGATGGTCCTCACACCGTCCTTGTAGGTGGACTTGGCCGAAATGTCGCCGCGGTCCCCGGTGAAGGGCACCACGATGATCCCGGGCACCTCGTCGCCGGCCTTGTACTTCGAGCCGTCGAAGGCCTCTTTCTCGCTGTCAAGGATCCAGTACGGTGGGGCGGGCTTGTTCCCCTTGAGGGCGAACTTCGGCCCCTTCCTGTCGTCGCTCACGTTGTCCACATAGCCGCCGCCCGTCTTGGGGTCGCTCTTGCGCCCGGCGTTCGGCGTCTTCTCCTTGTCGTAGCGGGTGTTGTCCACGTACTGGTCGTCGATCTGGCCGGTGTAGCCGGTGCGCACGCCTTTCCAGTGCCACATGTCCAGGCGCTCGCCGGCATCCTTGGTGTACTTGTTGCCGAAGGGCTTCCCCTCGCCGGTGTGGCAGGCCGACCGGCAGCCCTTCGCCTCGAAGGCCGGCGAGCTGATGTTCCAGATCATCGCCATCTTGTCTTCGTAGTAGAGGTTGTTATCGCCTCCCTTGTCGTTGGGGTCCTTGAGCTTCTGCCAGGAGCCGTCGGCCTGCTTCACCCACGGGCTGCGGCGAAGGCTCTCGGTCGCGTCCTTGTACTGCGCGAGGAAGTACACCGTGTCAGCTGTGTACACCGCCCGCAGGGTGACGTCCGTTGTCCCTCCGGGCAGGTTGCGCCCCCCAAGGACTTTGACCGTGAGCGCGGGGGCCTCCTTCCAGAGGTCCTCCATCACCCCGTCCAGCGTCGGGGGAGAGGTGACCTTCTTGGCCACCAGCACGTTCTTCTGCTGCGCCTCCGGGAGCCCGACGAATGCCCCCAGGCCGACTCCGAGGAGCAGCAGCACCACAGCAACCGTCCACTTCCACGAGCGTCTCATGATCGTCTCCTCCTTTCTTCCCTCTCCCCTTTAGGGAGAGGGCGGGTGAGGGGCTTCACATCCCGTGGCGCATCCCCATCGGCTGATTCAGGAGCACGATGCCGGCCACGGTGAAGACCAGTGACAGCGCGGCCATCGGAATGAGGGCCCGGCTCGCGGTCCGCGGATCAGGGTAGAAACGGAGCGCGAGCCGGTGGCCCGCCGCGAGCGAGAGGGCGAAGGACCCGACGACAACGGCCATCTGAAGAAACGTGACGACCGGCTCGGCGGCCAGCGGCAGGACCTGCCAGTCTGGCTCGCCGAGGGAAAACGGGGTGTAGAGCGCCACAGCGCGCTGGACGACGGGGACGATCCCGCCTCCCTCGAGGAGGAGGTGGGCCAGGTTGTGGGCCAGGTGCATGGCGAGCCCGACTGGAATGAACATGTAGCCGAAGACGACGAAGGCTCGACGAAGCCCCAGGCGATCTTGCCCGGCCAGCCTGTCGGCCAGCGCGGCCCCGGCAAGGATCAGCAGCGGCACGACCCCCAGGGCACCGGCGAGGAGGATGGCCGACTCGACCAGGCTCAGGTAGGTGACCGGCTTGAGACTGCTCCGCACGCCGACGGGAAGCCAGCGGGCCAGTGCCGACATCCAGTCAGGCCAGGCGGTCAGCATCTGGGCCGTCACGAGCAGCGTCAACCCAACCAGCGCCACTGCTAGGTAAGACTCCTCGAGGAGCCGGCGCCTCGAGGCCCAGAGGTCCTTGCCGAAGGCGCGGAAACGGAGGACCAGGTTGTCGCGCGGGCACCCCTTCACGCACTGGCCGCACAGGTGGCAGTAGTTGTTCCGGTCCATGCTCGGAGGGAACTCGAACATCGGGCACCCCCGCGCCCCCTCGCTCCCGCGGTAGCAGGGCTTGTCACGGTCTCGCGCGCAGACCGAGCCGTCCTTGGCGCGCAGCTCTAAGGGCGCGGTCATGGAGTAGATCCCGATGAGGCCGCCGATCGGGCAGAGGTAGCGGCAGAAGCTCCGTCGCGCGTAGAAGAGGCCCACCGCCGCCGCCAGCGCGGCGAAGAAGAGCACGATCCAGGCGGTCACCCGTGGCGAGCGCACCACCCCGAGCTGCTCGTCGGCCCAGGTGAGGAGAACGAACATCCCGGTGGCCCACCAGATATTCCTGAACGGCTTGGGGAGCCGGCGCGACGACGCTGCCAGCCGCGCCGCCCACTCGTTCAGCGCCCCGAACGGGCACGCCAGGCACCAGACTCGCCCTACGAGGAAGAAGGTGAAGATGATCCCGGCCCACCAGATGGTCCAGGTGAGCTTGGTGGCTAGGTTGACGCCCCCGTCCTGGACGTCGAAGAGCCCGAGCAGGACGACGACCCCCATGAGGAGGAGCAGCGGGATCTGGAGCGAAGGCTGGAGCGCCCGGGAGGTCAGGAGCCGGCGGAGCCACGGGATCTCCAGAAGGTTGAGAGCGCCTTCGTCACGGCGCCCGATTCGCGCTCGAAGGGCGACCCCGTAGACAGCGAGGGCGGCGACGCCACCGACCAGCGCCAGGAGTGTCCAGACAGTCGCCCCCATCCCCGGGGCTCGCCCGACGCGGACATGGAAATCCACCAGGAGGGGCGGCTCAAAACGGAGCCCATCCAACTCGGTAAGGACCACGCGAATCTGGTGGGCGCCCATTCGTTTGGGCGTGAACACGGCGGCGTAGCTTCCCGCCCAGGTCACTTCTGGGGCCGGCCGGAGATCGGATGGCATGCCAGCGGGAGCCAGACCGATGAGCACGCGGCCGCCCGAAACGGGGGTCAGCGGGGAATTCCTGAAGACCTTGGCCACGACCTGGCTCTCCTGGCCCAGGGCGAGCGGGCTCGGCCGGCTCAGAAGCTCCACCTGATAACCCTGGACGGTGACCAGGCTCAGCTCGCCGAGCGGCTTGGCCGAACCGTGTTCCCCGTGAGCTTCCGCCCAGAGGGGGAGCAGGAGGACGAGCGCCACCCCGAGCAGC